>CBFDEE010000073.1:0-9314 GCA_965603745.1 uncultured Bacteroides sp.
ATTTCTTCGCTTGATTGTTTGCTGGTCAGCTTAGCAAGTGTTTCCTTGGTTTCGGCTCTTAAACATTTTATTTAAGACCTGGAGCGTGCGGAAAGACCGGAAGCGTGCAGAAAGACCGGGAGCATTAGAACAGACCTGGAGCCTTAAGACAGACCGGGCCAATTGCTAAATCGCCGGTAAAGCATTATCTTTACATAAACTTCCCAGGAAGTGAGGCGTATCCTTCATATAACCCGGATGTACACCCGGCAGGGCCGCGGACTTTTCTGCTGCCTGATCTCCTAGTAACCAGCATCTCTCTTTTTTCCCTTCTGTAAATTCATAATCTGCAGGTATGAAGGTTTGCATTTTTGATATTAAACGATTTGCACTACATGACGGTCCCGGTATCCGTACCACGGTATTCTTCAAGGGTTGTCCCCTTGAATGCCGGTGGTGCCACAATCCCGAGGGGATAAGAAGCGGCACTGAACGATTCACCGAGGAGATTATCCTGGATGGAGTGAGCATGGAAAAAGAGCTTGATGTGGGCCGCTGGGTGCAGGTTGAGGACCTGATGGATGAACTGGGGCGGGACAGGGTTTATATGGAGGAATCCGGCGGTGGGATCAGCTTCTCCGGCGGAGAACCCCTTCTACAGGCAGAGGGACTGATAAGCCTGCTTGAAATCTCGAAGGAACAGAAGATCCACACGGCAGTGGATACAAGCGGTTATGCCGCGGCCAGTGTCATGAAAAGTGTTTCGGGGCTGGCAGATCTGATCCTCTATGACCTGAAGACCCTGGATGATGAGAAGCACAGGGAATATACGGGAGTATCAAACAGGAAAATACTCGATAACCTGGATATTGCACTGGGAGGACCAGCAGAGATTATCATAAGGATACCTCTTGTCACCGGCTTTAATGATCAGCCCGGGGAAATTGAATCCATGCTGGCTTACCTGCTGGGCAGGGGTAAACTCAGGTCTGTTGATATTCTTCCCTACCATCCGTATGGTACGCATAAATACAGGAGATTCAACAGGGAGGACCTGCAGAAAGGATTCAGTACACCCGGCAGGCAAGAGCTTAAACAGATCGAAAAGATTTTTTCAGATGCAGGTTTAAGGGTGAGAACCGGAGGTTAGATACAATGGATGAGGCCGGGAGTAAAATATTAAGGGAACGGCCGGAAACCAGGAACAAATGCAAATAACAAATGAATAAAAGGATTGAAAAGTTAAGAGAGCAGAGCCTGATGGCCGTTAACCGGCTGTCCGCCGAAAGGGGCCTGCTCGTGACCGAATTCTATAAGCAGGACGGGATCGATAAAATGCCGGTACCCGCCCAGAGGGCCAGGTGCTTTGAGTACATCCTGCAGAAAAAGGCTATCTGCATTAACGAAGGGGAGCTGATTGTTGGTGAAAGGGGACCGCAGCCCAAGGCGACTCCCAGTTACCCGGAGATCTGTATCCATACACTCGAAGACCTCGATGTGCTTGATAAACGGGAGAAGGTTTCTTTTGCTGTTGACTCCGGTACGCGCAGGGCTTTCGGGGAGAAGATCATTCCTTTCTGGGAGGGAAGAAGCAACCGTGACAGGATCATGCAAATCCTGCCCCAGGAATGGAAGGATGCTTACGCTGCAGGCGTGTTTACTGAATTCCAGGAGCAGAGGGCTCCCGGGCATACCGTTCTCGGGGATAAGATCTACCGTATGGGTATGCTTGACATAATTGCTGATATACATCGTGTTGGGGAGGGATTGAAATCACATGGCGCTGAAGCGGGAAAGCGACATGAACTGGAGGCGATGGAAATAACTGCACGGGCCATTATTATGTATGCTGAGCGGCATGCAGAGGTACTTGAAGAAATGGCAGGGAAGGAGCCATCAGACGCACGAAAGGAAGAACTGATTGAGATGGCCCGCATCTGCAGGAAAGTCCCCGCCAACAAGCCGGAGACCTTTCACGAAGCCCTGCAATATTACTGGTTTGTGCACCTGGGGGTGATTACCGAGTTGAATCCGTGGGACAGCTTTAATCCAGGCCGCCTCGACCAGCATCTCTATCCGTATTTCCAGAAAGAACTTTCTGAAGGAAGCCTTGAGCGGGAAGAAGCAAGGGAACTCTTGCAGTCATTCTGGATCAAATTCAATAATCATCCCTCACCTCCCAAAGTAGGGGTTACAGCGCAGGAAAGCAGTACGTATACGGATTTCTGCCTAATCAATTTAGGGGGACTGACAGAGGAGGGCGAGGATGCTGTGAACGAACTTTCATACCTGATCCTTGAAGTCATAGAGGAGATGAGGATATTGCAGCCCAGTTCAATGGTGCAGATCAGCAGGAAGAATCCCGATGACTTCGTTATGAAGGCGCTTGACATCATTAAGACCGGGTTCGGGCAGCCCTCCTGTTTCAATACGGATGTCATTATCCGGGAATTGACACGGCAGGGTAAATCCATCCGGGATGCAAGAAGGGGAGGAGCCAGCGGATGTGTGGAGACCGGGGCTTTCGGGACGGAATGTTACATCCTGACAGGGTATTTCAACCTGCCGAAAATCCTGGAGATCACGCTACATAACGGAATGGATCCGCGCAGGGGTAAGAAGATTGGGCTGGACACCGGAGATCCGGCAGATTTTCGGGATTTTAACCGGTTCATGGAAGCTTACCGGAAGCAGCTGGAACATTTTGTTGATATCAAGGTCAGGGGAAGCAATTTGATTGAAGAGGTGTTTGCAGAAGAAATGCCCGTTCCCTTCCTGTCCGTTCTTATAGATGACTGTATTGAAAATGCGAGGGACTATAACGCAGGCGGGGCGAGATATAACACGAATTATATCCAGGGTGTCGGCACCGGAAGCCTGACAGACAGCCTGTCGGCTCTGAAATACCATGTGTACGACAGGAAGCATGTAAGCATGCCTGAGATGCAGGAGATCCTGTCAGCAAATTTCAAAGGCCATGAGGAATTCCGGTATGATCTGCTGAACAGGACACCCAAATACGGCAATGATGAGGACTATGCGGATGATTTACTGAAACAGGTCTTCGAATTCTACTTCAATGCCGTCGACGGGCGTATGAGTCCCAGGGGAGCCACCTACAGGATCAACCTGCTTCCCACTACATCCCATATTTATTTTGGAAGCGTGATAGGTGCCCTGCCGGGCGGGCGGAAATCCGGGGAACCGCTGTCGGAGGGGATATCCCCCGTACAGGGAGCCGACCGCCAGGGTCCGACGGCCGTACTTAATTCCGCTGCAAAGATCGACCACCTGAGGACAGGCGGTACTCTTCTGAACCAGAAATTCACGCCTTCGTTCCTTGAAACCGGGGAAGGAAGGGAGAAGATCACCCGCCTTATCAGGAGTTATTTCAGGATGAACGGCCATCATATCCAGTTCAATGTCGTGACGGCAGATACCCTGCGCCAGGCCCAGAAAGAGCCTGAGAAGTATTCGGATCTTATCGTCAGGGTAGCAGGTTACAGCGATTATTTTAATGATCTTGGCAAAGACCTTCAGGATGAGATCATAAGAAGGACTGAACACGAGGCTGAACCATAAGAAAAGGGCCTCCCGGACATAGTACCGGACGGCCCTTTTGCTGTTTTATTACCCTGGTGGATTATTGCTTGAGCATCTTCTGAACGGAAACTGTCTTATTCCTGCTTTCCAGCCTTACATAATACACGCCGGCACCCAGATCACTGACATCCAGGCTGAGATTGTTGCGGTAATCGGCTGAAACCCTGCGGATCACTTTTCCGGTAATATCGAATATCTCGATCATATTGGCTGAGCTGACACCGTCACTGATCTGTATCTGCACCATGTCGCCGGCAGGGTTCGGGTGGACGGACAATGACTCCCTGTTCAGTTTTGCCGAGAAAATGCCGAGGGAAGCAGCCGTTTCTGCGGGACCCAACGTATCGCCTTCGATCCACGGGAACCATCCAGTACTGTCGGCGTATTCCATGGTCGTCAGAACGATCTTATCTATCATATAACCGTTTTCCCGGATATAAATCTCCAGATCATGGACACCTGCATTTTGTACGATGACGGAGGCCGGTGCAGCTGCTTCCGAAGAAGCCCACCGCTGCCAGCCCCAGGTTCCGTCTTGATAACCACCCGGAATGTATTCGAAAGCGATCATATCTCCTGTCGGTTCGATAAGTCCGTCAATGCCTGCATGAAACGAATCCGTAGCGCCGGGATTAATCACAGACCGGGCCCCGCGTGCCCAGATGAAAAACTCTGCGGCTTCATTGAAATTGATGGAATATATCAGGATGGGAGAGCCTTGATAGGCATCCGTGGGCTCCGCAAATGCACTTGCCGCTACGGCCATCATGGCCCCGGTACCTGAATAACCAACCGGTTCTTCAATCGGTACCCATTCATCAGGGCCGGACGGAATGTTTTCAGAGTAGTTCTCCGCCTCAACGACAACATAGTGGTCTATCTGCTTGAAATCATAATCCTGGGCAACCAGGATCTGGAAGGAAACTGCTGCAAGAGCAATTATTCCTGTACCGATTAATTTTTTCATTTTTTGAGTAGATGTTTTTTTCATAATGTTCTGGTTAAATTAAGATGATTAAAAATAATTTAAGGGATTTAATTATCAAATCATTTTTCAGTTTTAATTACAACGGACCTGCCCAGAACCTTTCCCCTGTCGTCTCTCATCATTAGAAGATAGGTACCCTCGTTTACTCCGGCACCACCGGCAGAAGTCCCCTCCCAGTAGATCCTGTTCCCTGCGTTGGGGATCACCGATTTTCGTTTGCTGTATACCAGTGTTCCGTTGATATCGTATACCTCCAGCTTAACATGGTTCCGCGTTCCGTTGTTGAATTGTATCATTACCCTGTCCTTAAAGGGATTGGGCCAGGTCCTGAGTTCTGTGACCCTGGCAGAGGCCCTGTCTGAAACAGGCGGAGGTAGAGTGGGGATGCGGTTAAAGCGGTAAAGCAGGTCTATTTCTTCTGTGGACAGGGGATGCCTGCAGATTACGAATTCTGCCAGTTCGCCCCGGTAGGGGGCGTTTTCATCGGTGCTCCCGCCGTAATGTTCAGGATACATATGATCCGAGTTCCCGATCAACAGGGGCATACTCTGGCTGATATCACCCGTTCCGTCTCCTTGGACTGCGCTGACAAATTTATTCTTGTACAGGTACAGCCTCTCCTTGAACGGGTCCCGAATGATCACCACGTGCACCCATTCGCCGGTAACAAAACTGCTGGTAGAACTGCCGACAGTCGTTTTTGTGCTGTTGTCATCCACCGAGAAGCGGAAATTACCGTCCCTCATCTCGAGACCGTACCACTTACCGTTCCGCACCGTTCCCCCGACAGAACTGAAAGCACCCTTATGGAATATATATACGCTTGAATCACTCACTTCTTCCAGCCTCATCCAGAAAGCGATGCTGAAAGGATTCTCATCGAAGGAGATACTCGGGTTATCGGTCAGTTCGATGTGTCCTGTGGGACCGGAATTTCTGAGGCTGATCGACCGGTCAAAGGGTCCGTCACCCCGGATGAGGGTCGGGACATTCTTCAGGGTACCGTTGTTCTGGTTTTCCGTCGAGTCATAAACGATGTTACCGTCCTCTTCCCGGAAAGGCCAGTACAGGACAAGTTCCGGTACCGCATCGGTAATGGTTGAGAATTTCCAGACCTGGCCGGTTGTGGTCCCGTTGGCATTATTGGCATCGATCCGCCAGTAATAATCCGTGCCGAAATCGAAGCTGTATGTCCTGTAACTGGTAGAGGTGGTCGCCGAATCCCTCAGCTCGAGGCTGGATTCGGAACCGCCGAGGTATACATTGAAACTGAGGGTATAATCTCCCGCCTCCCAGCGCATCGTGGTACCGGTGATCGAGATCTCCTCCTTGTTGTTTTCCGGTTCGATCATTACAGCCTGGCCGGGTTTAGCCCCCTCGGCGAAGGTTTGGGTTCCCATCGAATAAGCCCAGACCGATTCCTCTGTTTCATTGAAGGAGCTGACCCGGTAATAATAATCAGTGGAAGGCTGGGCCAGTGAATCGATATAGGTCCCTCTGCCTGCAGCCAGTGTATCCAGGAAGGTGAAACTGCTGCTGTCCGTCGAGCGCTCAAGGATGAATCCCGATTCGTCGATATTGTGATCGTACCAGAGGACATTGATCCTGTATTCCGATACAGCTTCGGCAGAGGGGAAACCGGGCTTGGGATAATCGTCGGGTACCTGGGGCAGGCCGTTGAGATAAACCTCGAGGTTGGTGTAGCCGTTTCCGTTCAGGTCGTTGCGGTCTGCAGGGTCATTCTTGTCAAGTCCATTGGCATCCTCCCAGTCATCGGGCATGCCGTCATGGTCGGAATCGTCCGGGGCAGGCTGGCTGTAGAGCCTGGGGAATCCGCCAGCGTCACTCTGCCTGTTGAGAATGTGGCCCGTACTGTCCACCAGGTTCTTTATGGCCCTGTTATCGGCATCGTCCCGCGTCGGGAATGAGGCACCTGCGTGAAGTATGACTTCCTGGTAGGCGTCTTCGGCAGACTGTTCGGGGATCGTATTGGGCACGGTGAAGGGAGTATCGTATTTGATCGGGAGACCGCCGTTCAAGGGATCCACACCTCCGTTCCAGTTATCGGCTGTAACCTCTGGGAAACCGGCTACATAGTTTCCAGTGATATACATCCGTTTGGTCGGTTCGGCCTGGACGATCCTGTCCCGTACACTGCTACCCGTTGCCGGGCCGGCCTTGTAATAATTGTTCACCAGGTTGACCCTTCCTGTGGGACTCGTATATGCAGACTGGCCTCCCCAGTTATAGATCACATTATTCCTTGAATCGGTAATGTCCTCATCGTATGTATATGCATATTTAGGGTGGCGAGTACTGTTCGTATGGATCAGGTTATGGTGGTAGGAGGTGTATCCGCCCCAGAGACCCCCCATGGAATGCCCGCGAAAATTAAGCCCTTCCCCGATGATGCACCATTGCACCGTGATGTTATTATTGCCGTATGCGGTGAAGCATTCATCCCCTCCCCAGCTCATGGTACAGTGGTCGAGTATCACATTCTGGCTTTCGCTGTCTATATCAAGGGCGTCTGACCCCAGCCCGTAACGGTCACCCAACCTGAACCTCATATAGCGGACGATGATATTATCCGCTGTCCTGATAATGGTGGGGTAGTCCCTTACACATATCCCGTCGCCCGGAACTGTCTGTCCGGCGATGGTCAGATTTGAGCTTCGGATATGGAGTGTTGATTGTAGTTCGATATCCCCGGAAACCCGGAAGACGATGGTCCGGTTCGACTGGCTGACCGCATCCCTGAAGGATCCCTGTCCCGAGTCGTTCAGGTTGGTTACCTCGTATACGCTCCCACCGCGTCCACCGCTCGTATACTTACCGTATCCTTCGGCACCGGGAAATGCCGGTAGCTGTGCATGGATCAGTGTCGATCCTGAAAGAATAAATAACCCTATGCCTGAGAATTTTTTTTTTATTTTCATATTTTCTATATTCTTCATTATGTACGTGCTATGCCTGCCCGGATTAACTGTGCAATCTAAACTTAATAAACTATTATTAATGTGTGGATTTCAGTTTTTCCCTGGCAATATCTGGTTTTTGCCGTGCTGACTTACTGACAAAGATAAAGAAGCATATAAAAAAAAGCTGCGAATACTTTATAGTATGCGCAGCAAAAATTAATTCGTACATCCTGGTGTCGGTCCCGCTTCGGAAAAACACCTGTGTTTTCCGGGCTGGCTTATTCCTCCTTCACTTCCAGCTTTTCAAGCTCATCGATCATTTCATCGAGCTTTTTCATTTCCTTATTGAAATGGAAATTTTCCAATTCCAGGTTTTTCAGGTTTTCCTGTATATTCCGTTCGATCTCTGCAAGGTCGATATTCTCAATTTCCTTCATAGCCATTTCAATATCCTTTTTAATCTTTTCGCAGTTAATGTCCTGGATGGCCTGCAATTCCTTTTCGAATAATTCTCTCATCTGTTCTTCGTCGATCGCTTCAATCTCCTGCATGGCCTTCGCCATTGCCCTTTCCATCTCCCGGAATTCCTCCTCTGTCAGGGCGTATTTACCCTCTTTAAATTCCTGCATGGCTCTGGCTGCTTCCTCCTGGGCTTTCATCATCTCCTCCCGTATCTTCTCCTGGTCGATTGCCGATTCTTCCATGGCTCTCCTGAGTTCTTCCTGCATCTTTTCATGATCCAGCTGCATATTAAAGTGCCTTTCCTGCAATTCCTTCATTTCCTCCTGCAGCTTCTGCATATCATGCTGCCTGAAATGCTCCATTTCCGCTTCCATCTCTATTCGTATTTTCTCCCAGTCGATCTTGTCAAGTTCATCCCTGGCCTCTCTCAGTTCGCTTTCCATTTCACTGAGATCCCTCATAGTGCGCTCGATTTCCTTTTTATACTTCGGAAATTCTGATTCCGGTATTTTTTCGCCATTTACGTAGAGTTCATCCACCTTTCCTTCCCTGATGACAAACCTCATGCTCAGTTCCTCGCCATCTTTGTTTATGAACTCACGTGTGACAATATTGTCCTTTACATCCATATCCATCCGTTCGTACCTTTCTGTGGTATCACCCGGTTCAGTAGAGGGCCGGGCTTCATTCAGGGATCCGGGTGCCGGCATGCCGGAGAATTCCATCATTGTGGAGGATTCCATCATTGTGGATGATTCCATTATTGTGGATGATTCCGGCATTACGGAGACTTCCGGGTTGTTTCCGGTGATCCCCTCAAGGTCAAAATGGTAGGGTGTGGCAGGCTGGCCTTTACCGGAATTCCGGCTGGCCCCCGTGCTGAAGGTCAGGATAATTGCGGAGCCGATAATCAGCAGTCCCGCGACAACCTTTTCGCGTGCATTTGTCTTCATCTTTTTTGGTTTTATCAATCGTTCTACTCTGTTTACAATTCTGTTTCTACTTCCTGTGAGTGCAACCGAGGGAATCGTGGCACGGACACTGAATGCACTCAGACTGGCAAGAGCCCGGGCATAAACGGACAGTTTCCCGCAGAGGGCTACGGCAAAATCATCACAGCATTTTTCCCTATCCTGGCGGATATTACCTGAGAGGATCCAGACGACAGGATGATAGAAAAACAGGGCCTCGACAAGTGATTGGAAGATATTAACCAGGAAGTCATATCTGCGTATATGGGCAATCTCATGTGCCAGGACGGACTCAAGCTGGTCCACTGGCATCAGGCTGATAATACCGGCAGGAATGAGTATGACGGGGCGTATGATCCCGATTACCATCGGCACTACAACTTTCCGTGA
>CBFDEE010000074.1:0-9276 GCA_965603745.1 uncultured Bacteroides sp.
ATTCAGGCTGCTGCTGAACGGTTCCGACAGGATCCGGGAGGATAAGCAGGAGATTTTCATTGCCGGGGTGGAAAACTGGGGACTCCCGCCCTTCAAGCAATACGGAGACCTGGATAAAGCTCTTCAGGATATACCTGCAGAATCATTCACGATCCTGCTTTCTCATGATCCTTCCCACTGGGATGAAGAGGTGCTGGAAAAGACCCGGGTGCAACTCACCCTCTCCGGGCATACACATGGGATGCAGTTCGGCATACGAACAAAAAAGATCAGGTGGAGCCCGGTACAATTGAAATATCACCGCTGGATCGGCCTGTACCGGCAGGGATATCAGTACCTGTATGTGAATCCCGGTCTAGGTTATATAGGTTACGCAGGCCGGATATTCATCCCTCCTGAGATCACCGTGATCACCCTGAAAAGGTCTTCCTGATCCATTTATTGAGCCGACCGGACAGGATTGTCAGGCCAGCAGGGAACCATATTCCCGTGTTATTCCAGGACCAGGCATTTCCTGACCTGTGCCCCAACCCGGATCAGCAGCATGGAGCCCCTGAATCCGCTGAGGTCAAGAGAAAGGCTTGTCCGGCCAAGCATGTTCCCGGAATATATCTGTGCGCCGGTAAGGGTATAGACCCCGATGTTATCCCGGGACGGTTCGCCAGTTTCAATGGTGATGACTCCGCTGGTGGGATTCGGGAAAACACTGAACTCAGCTCCTGGCACATCCGGCAGGCCTGTTACCAGTTCACGGTAATCCCGTATGATCCAGTTTTCCCCGAAATGGTTGTCGAGGCTAAGATCGTAAAGGCTGATGACTTTGCCCGCACCGTTAATATAAGGCCATGGAGCCAGGGGACTGTAGATTACCTGGTCCAGCATTATACCGGATGCATTCGCCAGTTTTATAATCTCTCCCTCATTGGCCAGGCTTCCACTGGTCCACTGGTAAGCGACCGGCCAGTAATCGTCGGCAGGTACGATGCTGGTGCTTTTCACTATAAAGATGTTCGTATTCGCCGGTATCTTGCTGCCCTGAGGAAAGGTGTATTCCACCGCACTGGACAGTGTAAAACCGGCAATATCCATGTCGAGGTCCGAGGGATTATAAAGCGTAAGGAATTCCGGCCTGTCCGGATTCCCGGAATTATCGTAGAAGATATTTGATATCATTACCTGTGGCACCTCCACCTCAGGGTGGAACAGGGATCCCATGTCCGAAACACTGCCCTGGTCATCGCCGGCCCCGATGGCAGGGGAACCGGCCTGCAGCCTGAAATCCAGCATGGACGGATCCGTAAAAAGGGGATTGCCGTACCGGTTATCCCCCTTATCCGGAAGTCTGTTATTATCTGATATGCTGTTTTCAATGCTGATGTTTGAGCGCAGGTCCGCAGAATACGAGGCATTATAACTGTTTGACAGTATACTGTTGCTCACCCATGCATTGCCTCCCGCACTCCCGGCATTTTTTTCGTAGCAGGCTACCGGGGTTCCCACGCTGTAAAAAGTACAATGGTCAACCCGGACATTGCTGGAATCCTTGACAGCGACCCCAAGGTTACAGTTCACAAAAACGCTGTTCCGGACCGTTAAGGATGATCTTTGTCCGGCCGAAACGCCCTTATCCGTTATATTATAGACAAATACACTGTCGATCAGGACATCAGCAGCATTCTCCCCTATATCAATGGCGTCACTGTTGAATCCCTGGAGATCGTGGATCAGGCAGTTCCTGATGGTCCCGTTAAGGATCTCATCGTAATCAATTGCATCGGTATCCGGTAATTTGTTCCCGATGAATTCACAGTTTTCGATCCTTGCCGATCCATACTTGACATTGATAAGATCTCCGGTGATCTCCGAATGCAGGGTGCTGTTTGTAAGCACTACATCCGAGTACCTTGCATAAACCGGGTTGGCAGATACTTTAACTATTTCCATGTGATCGAGCACAAGATCCGATTTAAAGGCGGATACGGCTGCCACATCCCGGATGGGTTCCGGTCCCACGGAAGCATCCTCAATGACCGTGAACCTCATTTTACTGGTATCGCCCGTCTCCAGAAAACATATGGCACCCCAGGATTCCCCGGCAAAATCCGGATGGATGGCAAACCGTATATTCTTATCCGCCGTACCCTGTGCCAGGAGACTGCCGTGGATCACCAGGCTGGATCCGGGGGACATATACAGGGTCACGCCTGGTTCGATCACAAGTTCCACATTCTCCGCTACGGTTACATCGCCCTGGACCATGTAGGGTGAACAATCCACAGAGAGAGTAGTGTTGCTTATGATCTCATCCGGCAGGATACACTCTCCGGTTGCCTCATAAACTGCAGTCAGGGACCTGTTGCCGGAAAGCGTAAAGGAAAGATCGCGTTCCGTGGATATATAAGCCTGCTCTCCAGGAAGGGAGGCCAGCAATTCAAAATCGAAACTCATGTCGCTGCTGTTGACGCTGGACTGGTGTACTTCAACTGCCAGCACGTTGGTTCCCGGAATGAAATGGTCCGGATTGATTTTATACCTGTTGTATTCCGATTCACTGGCCCCTCCTATCCCTGATAAGGCCAGTGTCTCATAGCTGATATCGCCGACGGGCATGTTTGAACGGATGATCTCTGTTCCGTTCAGGTATACAATGGCCCCGTCATCACGCATGATCCCCACTATAAATACGCCTGCAGACTTTTCTTCAGCACTGAGCTGGAATGTATGCCTGAAATATGATGTCACATATTTATTATCACTATCCGGGCCAAACCCCAGCACTGTAGCCTCATCTCCCTCTCCATACCCTAATTGTCCCTTACCGGTGTTCCATGCAGCATCATTGAATGAAACCTCTCTCCAGCCTGTTCCCTGATCGCTTCCATCGTCAAGGTATTTCCAGTATGAGTTCTTCGGAATGATGGTTCTTTCCTCTGCTTCCGTCCAGCCTTTAAAATCATAACCCGGCCGGTCCCATGCGGTAAGGTTGATGGTCAGATCTTCCGGGTAAGCTCCACTCCAGTCCGGCGCTGTAAGTGTCATATTGTTGAAACTCAGGTATCCCCCCTGTGGAGGCGATACCGACAGGACCAGGTCGGAAGCGGAAGAGAACCCGTAATCCGTAAGGTCGTCCAGAAGAACGCCAGGCCGGATTTCCGTAAAGCTTATAAGTTCCTCTATCTCCTGGTACCAGTAGTCAACCGATGGCATGGCATTCCCGTAACTCGAGGTCGTCCCGAGCCACCTGGCCACATGATCGGGTATTTCATCTTCAATCAATTCCTTCTGGAGGGCGATCCGCTGCTTCATCCGTATGGGATTGAAACTGGTATAGAGGTGGTCCGCCAGCCTTTTCCCAAAATAGGAAACATAATCCGGATTCTCCATCAGGGCTACAAGGGGCCAAACGTCCCGGTCGCCGGTAAAATTACTGATTACGCGGTTTGTGGGACTGAAAAAACCGCGGTCAAGGTCCATCAGTATCCATTTCCATCGTCCCTCCCCACGTTGTTTCCAGGCCATCAGGTTATGGTTGTACGAAGTATTCCGGTCATAGATATGGGTAAGGGCCATATCGGTGAAATTTCCGATATCCAACTCTTCGGCGACGTTTTCGTAATTTGCCTCTACGGAGAGGTCCATCGAGGTCAGATCCAGCAGGCGATTGTAAGCCAGCAGGTCTCCCGCTTCGGCAAATTCCTGATTCTCAACCATGTCAAAGTTTCCGTTATTAAGGCCATGGTTCTGCGCCACAAAGTCCTCGTCCACCTTTTCCCTGATGTTGTGGATCCCCATGTACTGGCCGTTTATATATACCACACAGGGACGGGATGCCATATAATCCACATCCATGCGGCCGATGGTAGCATTCTGGATCAATATATCGCGAAACAGGGTGTAGCTCCAGTCGCTGCCGGAAGCCCTCAGGGCAAAGGATTCAAAACCTGATCGCGGCTTATCATTGAACAGGCGGTAATCCAGGCGCCCGTCTCCGTATTGCTTGCGGAAGTACACCCCAAGCATCTTCTGTGGCAGCTGCCAGGAGCGAAGGCCGTTGATCTTTATACCGGCCCCCTCATTGAAGGCTACCCGGTCACTGCCGTCATTTTCATGCAATTCGATATTTACGGGAACTTCCCAGTCAGGTTTGAAATCCTGTACATAGATGCCTGTCTCGGGATCCCAGAAATTTTCCGGATCCGAGGCAATGGAGATCACCGGCAGGTACCGTTCCTGGAAATTCTCATTCATGAAATAGCTGTGTGTGATGATTCTTCCCGGGATCATTCCCGGCTTAAAGATCCGGGCCCTGATGATCGTGGTGGCACTCACCTGAATGGGTGAAGCAAACTGCGGTGACCCCTCATGGGGTTCCGAACCGTCCAGAGTGTACCGGATAGTTCCTCCCAGGTCTGTGTAAAGTCCCACTTCCAGGCCGGAAGTATAGAGTCCCCCTAAAACAGTAAACTCCGGCACATTATCAACGATCCCCGGATAGGCTGTGCTTGTGTTGGGTTCACCGGGTGTTGGTTCGGTGAAATACCACCAGTCCCCCGACCCGTCCGGGCTCCTTCCGAAAGATATGTCCGGTGCCTGGTTTTTGAAACGCACGGTATCGGCGATAAGCATGGCCGGTGTGTACAGCCCGATCTCCTCGCTCGCTCTTGATAGCCTGAAGCCCGCATGGAGACCCGTATCTTCCCCGTCGGTCCAGATCAGAAGAAAGGTTCCTGGAAGCATCTGCACATCCTGGGTAATCTGCCATTTAACCGGGTTGTCAAGATTATCCGTCAGGAAATATCCTTTGAGGTTCGCGGTACCTGAGCCCGCATTGTACAATTCGACCCAATCGGAATATTCGTTAAAATCAGGATCGGTGTTCACGGTGGCATTCGATGCCAGGAACTCGTTGATCACAATCTGTGCATCCGAGATATTAACAATACCGGCCAGCAAAAGAAACCATATGCAAATCCTGTGGTGCATTCCCTGTAAAAATATTCAAAGCCTCGTTATAAAACACAAAACCATCCAATTAAAATCATATCCATCATTAACGGAAATAATTCGGAAAGCTTATTTTGATTGCTAATTTTGCACCTGAATTTTACAAATCACACAATCCAAACAGAAAGAATAATGAAGATTTTGCTTGATTACAGAATTGGCCTGCTCGCGTTTCTGCTGGCACTCTCAGGCACAGCAAAGGCCCAGATACAGATGGAGAATACTGACAGGAATCAGGTTGCAGTCAGCAGGATATTATATAGAAGATAGGATAAAAACAGACGTAATAAAACGGGTCCGGGATCAGAAACCGGTCCCGGTTGGCGTCAGAAATCAAGTTCCGCCAGGCTGGTAAGGGAGCCGGTATAGCCCGCCTCGACAAATTGTGTGAAATGTTCAAGGGAAATATTCCCTCTGAGATCAACGACGAACAGCTTTCCATCAGTGTACATCATGAGTATGGCTTCCCTTACGAAACCATCTTTTTCCAGGATCCGGATAAAGAGATCCTCGCCTGCGCCCTGCATTCTGAACAGGTCCTCATACTGGTTCCTTGATGTAAAATCACTGACCGTAGTCCGGAGTCCCTCAGCCAGCATGGTATCCGTTGTTCCTTCTTCGGTATACAGCATCCGGAAGGCAGAGAGTTCCTGTATCAGTTTTTTCAATTCAGCCTGTTCCGGATCGCTGTCGCTGAGGAAAAGGCCTACGAGTCCCGGGGGAAAACCTATGGCAACAATATCCTCCTGGTCCCTGAAATGATCGAAGACGGTTTTAAAAGAACTTGCCTTTTCCAGTGACGGATTGCATCCGGGGATCAGCAGCAGAGCGGACACCTGCAGCAAAGCCATGAGAATAATGGCGTCAGGCCTTACTCTCCCATGGCCGGGTCTTAGCATCGACCTCATTATCTTTCTTCAAGGTTTTCCAGTTCCTCCATGCCGTCTATATCCATGGTTTCCGACAATTTGGCGATGGTGCTCAGGTCGATCTCACCAGTAATGGCGATCAGGACATTATCGTCACCTCCCACGATCATAAGAAGTTCGACGATGATACCTTTTTCCTCACGGGCCAGGATGATCACATCTGACTCGCTGTCTTTGACCACCATCAATTCCTCGTAGCGGTCCCTCGGCAAATCCTTCATGATCTCATCGTAAAAATTCACCCCTTCGCCCATAGCATCGTCATCATCGACAGCCAGGATCTTAATGCCGGTGAGTTTGCCAAAAACATCCTGGGCTTCTTTCAGGTCTTCATCATCGATCCCCTCCAGGTCGGCAAACATGCTGAACATGTACTTGGAGATGTAGACAGTAGTAAATCCTTCCTTGCCGGCATATTTATCAAAAACCCGGTCAATGGATTTATTCTGGGCCATGACAAAGGCTGACAGGCCCATAAAACAGATTATAAAAACGATCTTTTTCATGATATATAATTTAATTTCGTTGCGTTTATTTTGATATTAATTTTCTGGTTTCTTCAATTTTCGAGAAGTGCTCAAGATGGCGTATGCCGGCTCCGAAAGAAAACACCGGGTGCATATAGTTGACACCTGCATCCAGCTTTCCGAGGTTTTTCAGCGGCTCCCTCACGGCATTCATTTTCTTGGACACGATATAAAGCGCCCTTCTGGCTTCTGCATAGGCCAGGTAGGGGTCTTCGTAGGTATCCATCCTTACCTCCAGAGATGAATTCTGACGGATCTGCCTGTCCAGGAATAGCCCAAGCAGGATCAGGATAACCGCGGCGGCACCGCTGATCCAGTAGTATCTAAGTCTTAATCCGGGTGAGGCTTTTACCGTTGCAGAGTCCGGAAACAGCCCGCCCAGTTTATCCTCCATTTCTCCGGAAAGCAAAGCCTCTTTTTCATTAAGGAAAAACCTGAAGAGACCGGCATCCGCTGCCATGTGTTCCGGGATCTCAGCTTCCGCGAAGAACCTGCGGAGCATATTCTCCTCTTCTGAACTGGTATTACCCTGGTAATATTTTTCCAGCAATTCCTCTATCTTTTTAAGCTCTGTCATACCTCATATGTTTTTCAGGGTATCCCTGAGTTTTTTCCGTGCCCTTGAAATATTAACCCTGATCGTATTCACTTCGAGTCCTGTAACCTCTGAAATCTCCTCGTATTCCATTCCCTCGATATCCCTGAGCTGTAACAGTGTTTTCTGCTGCTCCGGAAGGGTTCCCATGATATGATTAACCTTCTCCATTGTGTCTTTCAGTTCCAGGCTCCGTAGCGGATCGGGTTCCTGATCAGCCCCGTCAAACCTGTATCCCGATTCTTCTCGGTCATCATAATACTGCGGCTTCTTTTGTTTGATCCTGTCAAGGCAGAGGTTCCGAGTCATTCGAAATGCAAAAGCTTCAATACTTTTCAGTTCTCCGAGCTGGTCCTTCCTGTCCCACAGCTTCATCCAGATCTCCTGGACGGCATCCTCTGCGTCGTGCGTGCTTCCAAGCAGGCGTTGTGCGTACCGGAAAATCTTCTGGCTGACGGGTAATACCTTCTCCTTAAACTCGATCGTATCCATGAAAAACTTTTGCTGATCACAACAAAAATAGTCATCTTTTCAAACCCGGCCTGCCGGGAGCCATACTTGCCAAATCCCCGGCAGGATATCCGTTCTAATTATCAAAGATACCTTCCAGCTCGTCGAGACCTTCCAGATCCGAAAGGGCCTCCAGGTCTTCCATGGTGAATCTGCCTTCGATCGAGACCAGCACATTGTCTTCTCCGCCGACAAGCACCAGCAGCTCTGCAAGTTTCCCGTCTTCCTCCTTGGCAAGCACAAGCACTTCCTGGTCCGATTCCTTGACCACAACCAGCTCCTTGTATTCGTCAAACTCCATTCCCTTAATCTCTTCCATGAAATTGATCCCTTCTGTTTCCGTACATTCATCGTCCTGGGCGATCACCCGTATTCGCTTGATCTTCCCCAGCACCCCTTCTAGTTCACCGGTTTCTTTTTCCATGTTAGAGATCACCTCAAACATTTCTTGATTGACCAGTACAGTGGTAAAGCCCTCTTTACCGTAATACTTGTCGAACAGATCGTCAATTTGAGAACGCTGGGCATTCACCAGTAAGGTTAGAGCCAGCAAAGGCAGTAAAAGTGCAATCTTTTTCATCATTCTAAAATTTGGTTAAACATTCAATTCAATGTGATTCAGGAGTATGACGAGTAAAGTCCTGTTTCATTACAGGAGAAATTTTCAGCTGGTCCAATTCAGTCCGGGGTGGCAGTATGTCCTGAACAGTATACCCGGGATTCATGGTCAGGTTAATCTGCCGGTTTCGCGAAACGCAGGATGGCATCAAGGAACTCCTTCGGGGCCCGTGTAGGCCGGCGGGTCTTGCTGTCCACGAATACCAGGTCAATATTTCCGGTGCAGACGGTATCACCTGCCTCGTTGAAAACCTCATGGAAGAAGCTGATCCTGGCTGCAGGGAGTTTCCGGATTATGGTCCGGACAGTAAGCAGGTCATCATAAAACGCGGGCGAATGATAGCGAATGTGCAGTTCCCTTACGGGAAGGATGATCCCCCTGTCTTCCCAGTCCCGGTATGAGAATCCGAGCGTACGGAGCATCTCCGTTCTGGCCACTTCAAAATATGCAGCGTAGTGACCATAATAGACATATCCCATGCGGTCAGCCTCTGCATACCTGACCCTGATCTGTGTATCGTGCTGAAAATGCATAGCCAAAAATAATCATTTTCTCAGACTGCCGGCGGCCTTCAAATAATATCCGCAGGCTTATTTCATGCCACATGATTTAGATGCTCACATCGAAGCATGTTAAAGATTTCAAAAATCCTGCAAAATATATTTGGAAAAACAATAATTGCTTATAATTTTGCATGCCGAAAAAGATAGGTTGAATCAGTAGCTCAGTTGGTAGAGCACATCCCTTTTAAGGATGGGGTCCTCGGTTCGAGACCGAGCTGATTCACTCAGGCAACAACGCCAAACATAGTCAGACCGGGAGTTACATCAACTCCCGGTTTTTTATTGTTATTATTTTGTATATCACCTTAATGGGATCTTCGGCCGGACTCTATATAAACATATTCCGGCTGTCGCTTACTTTCCTAAATATTACTACATTTAATGGTCTGTCGTTAATTGTGTACATAAAGATAATACAGGCATTAAAAAAATGTTAAGCAGGGAGGAATTGGAATCGATATTACTGGAACGGGATCTTTCTGAATTTAAATGGATCGATCCCAGGGGTATTGTTGTTGCTCAATGGGTC
>CBFDEE010000075.1:0-9271 GCA_965603745.1 uncultured Bacteroides sp.
CTTTTTTTCAAGTCCGAGTACCGTTTTATTCATAACAAGAATGTTCAGGGGCTTGCTGGCCCTGAAAGACCAGACCATCCAGCTGGACACGGGAATCAGGATCAGAATAATGAGGATGATAACAATGGTTTTGACTGTTTTCATAGGTTCTGAAATTTAGTTCATTATTATCTGACGCACCTAATGTGCCCTAATCAAACTCATGCGAAGTCTATAAAAATAAAAAATTAAATTAATAATTGAAATTTAATCAGTACTTCATTACAAAGCAATGTCCAGCCCGGGGGATTTATCCACAGAAATATAAAAATGGGTTGATTTTTGTAACTCCCTTAATAACCAATGATATAATTTATTACTTTCGCGAGGTGAAATTTTCTACCCGACTTGTTAAAGAAAAGATGATGAAGAATTTATTGCAACTTGTATTGTTTTTGCTCAGCATGGGAATGTTCACCGTATCGGCACAGCAGATGAATATTAACGACAATCCCAAGTATGGTGCAGACAGTGCCTCCCGGATAGAGTGTGCCAACAACCTGTCCACCATGAGCGAATTCATGAAAATCGACCTTTATGATTATGCCCTCCCGGCTTGGAAGAAAGTATTTGCCGATTGTCCTGAATCCAGTAGAAACATCTATCTGTACGGAGTAAAGATCTATCGTGCTAAGCTGGACAGGACAAGCGATCCGGAAACCATGGCAGGCGCCCTTGACACCTTAATGCTCATTTACGACAGGAGGGCGGAGTATTTCGGCCAGGAGGGACTTGTGCTGGGAAGAAAAGGACTTGACCTTTTCAAGTATGACAGGAACCAGATGCAGGAGGCCTACAGCCTGCTTAAACGCTCGGTAGAGATTAGCAAGGTCAGCTCCGAACCGTCGGTAATGGTTACCCTTATGCAGATTTCCAATGCATTGTTCAAGTCCGGGGACATCGAGGGACGTGAACTTATCGACAATTTCCTGGTTTCAACGGACAACCTGGAGAAAAGGATGCAGGCCGCCGGGGGCAAGTATAAGGAACAGTCAGTGAAAGCTCTTACCAATATCGATGCAATATTTGCTAAAAGCGGAGCCGCTGACTGCGAAATCCTGGTTGAAATTTTCGGTCCCAAGTTCGAACAGGCACCCGATGATCTCGATTTCCTGAAAAAGCTCACCACCCTTCTGTCGGATCAGGATTGCGAGGGTATTACGCTTTTCGCCAGGACATCCGAGAACCTGTACAAGCTTGAACCTTCCTCCCTGGCCGCCTACAATCTTGCCAGGCTTTTCTTTAAAAAGGAAGACTACGAGAAATCCGTGAGTTACTATGAAGAGGCCATTGAAAGCGAAGAAGATCCGGTAACAAAGGCTAAATACCTTTATGAACTGGGACTTATACAATATTCCAAGTACGATGATTTCATTAAGGCACGCAGCCTCGCAAGACAAGCCATATCAAACAATCCGGAATGGGGAGAGCCCTATATCCTTATCGGTAACCTGTATGTATCAAGCAGCAGCCGCTGCGGAGAGAATGAATTCGAGAAGAGCACGATCTTCTGGGCGGCTGTTGATAAGTTTATCCGTGCAAAATCAGTCGATGCGTCCGTAAGCGAGGAAGCCTCGGAGCTGATCAACAAATACATCCAGTATTTCCCGAATGTCGAAGACGCATTCTTTTACGGATTTGAAAACGGACAGAGCTACACCGTGGAATGCTGGATCAATGAAACAACCACTGTAAGGACCAGGCAGAGACCGTAGATAAGCCACAATTCGAACAGCATAAAGGGCTTCCTTACCGGCAGCCCTTTTTTCTTAAATAGAATCAACAAAAGTTGATTAAGGCGTTGATATTAAACGGACTTAACGTAAATTTAACATAGAATTCGGGCTATTATAATCTGATAAATTACCTTTGCTCTCAAATTATAAGTCCCCAGCTTAATGGAAACATTCTACCTGCTGGTTGTTGGAATACTAATCCTTCTGGCAGTCTCAGATCTCATAGTCGGCGTTAGCAATGACGCCGTAAACTTTCTCAACTCTGCAATCGGTTCCAAAGCAGCTTCCTTTAAAATTATCATGATCATTGCAGCCCTGGGTATCCTGTTCGGGGCGACCTTTTCAAGCGGGATGATGGACGTTGCCCGGAAGGGTATATTCCGTCCCGAACATTTTTTTCTGAACGAGATCATGATCATTTTCCTGGCCGTCATGCTCACGGATATCATACTGCTCGACCTGTTCAACACTTTTGGCCTGCCTACTTCCACAACTGTTTCCATTGTATTTGAATTACTGGGAGCTGCCGTAGCTGTCTCACTGATCAAGATCACGGGGGCCGATACCCCAACCTCCGAAATGAGTACTTATATCAACACCAGCTCTGCCCTGCTGATCATCACTGGTATATTGTTATCCGTCGTCATTGCGTTTACCTTTGGTATGATTGTGCAATACATTGTCCGGGTGGCCTTCTCATTCAACTTTGAAAGAAGCAGTAAATACTTCGGCGCACTCTGGGGAGGGGTAGCAATCTCTGCCATAACGTTCTTTATCCTGATCAAGGGAGCCAAAGGTGCCTCATTCATGTCAAAGGAAACCGTCTTATGGATCAAGGAAAACACCGGACTTATCCTTGGAGTTAGCTTTGTTGGCTGGACTATCCTGCTGCAGCTGCTGAGATGGATCTTCCGTCTGAATATTCTGAAAATGATCGTACTGATTGGCACATTTGCCCTGGCCATGGCATTTGCAGGAAACGACCTGGTAAATTTCATCGGGGTACCCCTTGCCGGACTCGAATCCTTCAGGGCTTTCCTGGAAAGTGGCCTGGGTGAATCCTCAGGTTATCTTATGACGGCACTGTCTGAACCGGTAAAAACGCCAACTTCCTTTCTCCTACTCGCCGGATTGATCATGGTTATCGCATTATGGACCTCGAAAAAAGCAAGGTCCGTAACCGCAACCACGCTGGACCTTGGCCGGCAGGAAGAAGGATATGAACGTTTTGAATCATCCGGTGTGGCAAGAGGTATAGTCCGAGTAAGCATTGGAATTGCAGGTGCTTTTGACCGGGTTGTCCCATCCCGCCTCAAGACTTATTTGAACCAGCGGTTCGATCAGAACAAATTCCAGGAAAATAAGACAGATAAGGGTATGTCGTTCGACCTGGTCAGAGCCTCTGTCACACTGGTTGTGGCAAGCGCCCTGATATCCCTGGGAACATCATTGAAACTGCCCCTCTCTACTACATACGTTACCTTCATGGTGGCCATGGGAACATCCCTGGCCGACGGAGCATGGGGAAGAGACAGCGCTGTATTCAGGGTATCTGGTGTTGTTACGGTAATCGGAGGCTGGTTTTTTACAGCTTTTGTTGCCTTTACCGCAGCTTTCGGAGTTGCTTACCTGATTCACTGGGGAGGCCTCGTTGCCATACTGTTGCTCGTGATGCTTGCAGCTTTCATCCTGTTCAGGTCCTACCGCCTGCACCTGAAAAGAGATGCTCAATTAAAAAAGAACATTGAAATAACTGAATTGGAGGGAGACGAGTATAATGGGGAGAACATCCTTATAAACTGTACAAAGAATGTATACAAGACCCTGTCAACCGTCTCCATACTATATTCCAATTCTATCAGCGGGCTGATTGATCTGAAAAGAAAATCCATTAAGCGAAACATTAAAGAAATCAAGGAACTGAACAAGGAGGTAAAGCTCCTGAAAAACAATATTTACCAGACAATTTCCAGGCTGCAGGTAGACGAGATTGAATCCGGTCATTATTATGTACAGGTAATCGATTACCTCAGAGAAACTGCGCATTGCCTGACTTTTATTGCAGATCCTGTATTCAGTTATATAGACAACAATCACCCTGACATGATCAAGGACCAGCAGAATGATTTAAGGGACCTGTCTGAATCAATCAATAACTATTTCTCCAGAATAATTCAAGCCATCAAGAGTTCAGAGTTTAGTGATACAGAGGATTTGCTGGATACCCAGCAGTCCCTGCTTGAGGATATTATGAAACTGAAGAAAAGGCAGCTAAAAAGGATCAAAAACCATGAGACGGGAACCAGAAATAGTGAGCTGTACCTCAATACGCTCACCGAAACAAAGAATCTTCTGCTGTATTCGGTGAATCTGCTTAAAGCTCAGCGTGATTTCGTTATGTACAATATGGAAGATAAAAACTGATAGTATTCTGCAGACTGAAATCTGTCTATAAAACAAATTTATATCCAACTCCCTTCACAGTCTGAATAAAATCTTCCCCGATCTTTTCCCTCAATTTCCGTATATGTACGTCAATTGTTCGATCGCCAACGATGATCTTATCCCCCCAGACATTATGAAATATCTCCTCCCTGGTAAAGACCTTCCCGGGTTTGGAGATTAAGAGATTCAACAACTCAAACTCCTTTTTTGGAAGGATCAGCTCCTTACCTTTCTTCAACACAATGAACCTTTCGCGGTCAAGGATGATATCATCCGAAATATTGCTTACCGGGTTCTTTTCGTCTTTCAGATAATACTGGTTTCTTTTCAGCAAGGCCCTTATGCGGCTGGTAAGCACCTTGATCCTGACAGGTTTTGTAATGTAATCATCACCCCCGGCTTCGAATCCCGCAATCTGTGAATAATCCTCTCCCCGGGCTGTCAGAAATGCAATCGTCGTTCTGCTGAGAGCGGGCATTTTGCGGATTTCCTCGCAGACCTCTATCCCGTCCATCTCAGGCAGCATAATATCAAGCAGGATCAGGTCCGGATGGTATTTATTTGCCGATTCAATTCCTTCCCGCCCGGTGGCAGCTGTATAGATGTTATAGCCCTCCTTCTTAAGGTTATAGCCTATAAACTCAAGGATATCCGGCTCATCATCGACGATAAGGATTTTATAATTTCCGGGATTGAATTCCATCTTATGTCAATTTAATTGATCAGATCGTATAAAATTATCATTTCTGCCACGATAGGCAAAACCCGGCGTCACGAAATAAAAAAAACCCGGCTCGGCTGGCCAGGTTTCTCTGAAATATCCTTCCTGCTGAAACAAGCTATTTACTGTCATAGGAAATAAATTCAACATCAACAGTATATTTCCCGGGCTTCAGATTATTAAAACTGAATTGACCGTCAAAATCCGTGTATTCCACGATGTCAGAACCCTTGAGCCTGACCTTTACACCGGTAAGATACTCACCGGAAACCTTGTCAGATACCATTCCTTCCACTGATATCAGGCCGGCCTTTTTTATATCAGCTGCCGGCTCACTGGCAAAACTGCCTGCCGATACCGCAAGGAGTATGATTGAAACCAGAATTTTACTCATTATGTGGCTGATTTAATTTCGAGAGTAGATGTATCCCTCCAATCTTACCTGTTCGTTAGGGTATGGTGATCTTTCCCTTATGTTTCTGTAACCTTATCATTAAGTCTATGCTGAACTTGTTAATTAAACCTAATTATTTATTATCATTGAAGAAATAATACCAGCCATGAAAGGAATCCCTATCTGTTTGACTATCTTTGCATTAACATTGTCTGCGGGACAACTGTCAGCGCAGGAAGAAACCGGATCCCCGGGCTTTCCGCAAGGCAGCCCGGTCATCAGGATCTTTGCGAATCTTCACGCGGGACTTACGGATGCAGATCCTTCAAAAGCATTCGAGGTTAGGCGTGCCTATATTGGATACAAATACAAGTTTGATCCGCATTTTTCCACAGAGCTGAAACTGGATATAGGAAGTCCGGAAGAAATATCAGAATTTGCCCGTTTGCGCAGATATGCCTATTTCAAAACGGCAGCGCTTTACTGGGATAAGAACAAATGGACAATAAAAGCCGGTATTATCGATACCGAACATTACCGGCGCCAGGAAAAATACTGGAAGCACCGGTATATATACAAGTCTTTCCAGGATGAGCACAGGTTCGGGCCCAAGGCCGACCTGGGTACAACCGTAATCTTCCGGCCCCTGAAGCAACTGGAACTTGGCGCCAGCCTGATGAACGGCGAAGGATACACGAACCTGCAGCAGGACAACCCATTCAAAGTCAGTTTTGCAGCCTCATACTATCCCATCGAAAGGATCCTGTTGAGGGTCTATTATGATTTTATCGACCAGGATGTATGGCAGTCCACACTGTCAACTTTTGCAGCTTACCGGCATAAAAAGATCACGGGCGGCGCAGAATACAACAGGAAAGGCAACAGGAGCTTCAGGCAGGATCATAACCAGACCGGGTTGTCCGCCTACCTTTCTTATGATATCAACGATAAATTTGAAGTCTTTGGAAGGTATGACTGGCTTTCCTCCAACCAGCCGCCGGAATATGAAAATCCATGGAACCTCCAGAATGATGGTTCTGCAATAATCGCCGGAATACAATTCATGCCCATCAAACACGTTAAGCTTGCACTGAATTACCAGGACTGGGTCCCCTATGCATCCAACCTGGCAAACATGGCATACATATTCATTAACCTGGAAATCGTTCTGTAATGATGATTCACAGATTATTTAGCACAGTAATGAAGCTCCCATCAAGGAATTCAGCCTGGATCCTGGCGATTGCCTTTTTATTAGTTTTCTTCAGCAATTGCCGTAAAAGTGATTTTATTGTTGAAGAAACAGAGACTATCAGGGATAATGGTGCCGGAACAGGGACCGTTACATGGACAAAGGATAAGGATTACTTGCTGGAGGGACTGGTTTTTGTCAACGACGGACAAACCCTGACTATTGAACCGGGTACTGTAATCCGTGCCAGGACCGGGCAGGGTGCCGCTGCATCAGCCCTTATTGTGACACAGGGGGGGCGGATCCTTGCCCTGGGCAGCTCAGCCGAACCCATCATATTTACATGTGAGGGAGACGATCTCAAAGGTTCTGTTCCCGTCGAAGCCAGGGGCCTCTGGGGCGGAGTGATCATCCTTGGTTCGGCGAAACTGAACAACCAGTATCTTGAAAATCACATAGAAGGAATACCTCTCAGCGAACCCAGGGGAACCTACGGGGGACTAAATGATCTGGATGACTCGGGCATCCTGCAGTATGTTTCCATCCGGCACGGCGGTACCAAACTTGGAGAAGGCAACGAGATCAATGGCCTGACCATGGGGGGAGTTGGGAGCGGTACGGTCATCGACCATATCGAGATCATCTCAAATGCAGATGACGGATTTGAGTTCTTCGGGGGAATGGTACACTGCAAATACCTTCTTGCCTCTTTCTGCAGTGACGATGCTTTTGATTACGATGAGGGCTTCCGGGGCAAAGGGCAATTCTGGCTTGGAATACAGGATCCGTCTGAAGGAGGCCTCCTGATTGAATCCAACGGGGGGATACTTCCGGAAAACGGCCGCCCCCTGTCCTCCCCCAACCTGTTCAACCTGACCCTTGTTGGAAGCGGAACGGGCAATGAAAGGACCGTAATGCAGTTCAGCAGGAACGGGGCAGGCTGGATCTCCAATTCCATAATCCTGAACCAGCAGAACGGTGTGGAGATTGAATACAAACCTGGTGTCGAGGACAGTTATGAACAATTTACAGATGGTACTCTACAGTTAATGGGCAACGTGTTTTACGATGTGTCCGGCAACGATCCCGATTCTGTTGTCAGGGTAATCGCAGAAGATTCCGGACTTGACCTGACAGAACAGAACGAACAGGTGCGGGTACATTTCACAGCGGCCGGTAATAAGATCGAAGATCCGGGATTAGTATATGATGGGGAACAATACCGCCTGGTTGTCGGAGATTATGTTTTCAGCGGACTGGCGCCATACCCCGATGATTGGTTTGATAATGTGTCCTACCAGGGCGCCTTCGGCACCTTCAACTGGGCATCGGGATGGACCCTTCTGAGCCAGGAAGGCATTCTGCTTGACTGAAGACCCGCTTCCTTGTTCCAGGAAGGAATTCTGCTGGATTAACAATCCTGGTGACCCGGCCGGACCGGGAGATCATGCCCGGTGCTCCGGCCGAAGCAAATCGTTGATGGTCTTGACAGGATTGAAAGTTTCAATGGGAACCTCCACGAAAAGGGTATTCCAGTCCGACATGGACCCATTCCATAATCCCGGGAGTTCCTGGGCTTTGAGGCTTCTTCCGTCGCGGGACTTACCAGAGATCAGACCTGTATCCGGGTCGGTGAATTCCTTCAGATTGTATTTTTTTCCCTTATAGTCACGGGTTGCACATACCAGGTCAACTGGATTGAAATGACTTGCCCCGGCTGCAATCCCGGCCTGTGCCGGGTCATCAAAATTAATCTGGGCGGATTCAACGATCTGGAGTGATACTGAGCCATCCCGGTTACGGCACCAGAACGGTCCCCCTCCAGGTTCTCCCTCATTCCCGACCATACCGCATGCCCGCATGGGGCGCCTGAGTTTGCTCCCGAGTAATTCTGCCTTCGCCTTTTCAGGGAGTTCTTTATCTCCGGCAGGCAACCTCGTATTGAGCTGGTTCTCAAGGAATCTTTCAATCTCTTCCAGCCCTGAAATATCCCCTCTTTCCAGCTGATGGATGTACCTGAAAGCCCTGTCCCTGTATTCCAGCAGAATGCCTGCAAGGGCCTGCTTATACCTGTAGGTAACCGGTTTCATGCGGTCGGGGCATACGTTGTCAATGTTTTTTATGAATATCAGATCCGCATCCATTTCATCCAGGTTCGCCAGCAGGGCCCCGTGCCCCCCCGGCCTGAACAGCAGACTCCCGTCCGTATCCCTGAACGGCCGGTTATCCGGATCAACAGCAATGACGTCCGTATGTGACTTCTGAACTGAAAATCCGGCTGTATACTTTACCCCGTACCGTTTCTCGTAGACGGGCTGTTTCTCACCGAACTGTATCCTGAATTCGTCCAGGTGCTCCGGGGAAACGGTGAAATGCAGCTGCACATTATCCTCTTTTCCCTGTGCATACCCGCTACCTTCCACCATGTGCTCCTCCAGGGAAGTCCGGCATTCCTCCGGATACCGGTGAAACCTGATCAGACCCTTGGGCAGCTGCCCGTAGTTCAATCCCCCGCCCCCGATAATCATCCTGACAAATTCCCTGGACTCTCCGGCGGCAGTCAAATCATCGGGATTCCTGCCGTTCTGCCTTATTACTGCTTCCAGGTCTTCCCACAGGGCCATATCCCGGATCCCCTCCATGAGTTCTGTAATATCCGGATGTGCCCCGTCGCCTCCCCCTTCTGTGTCTTCCTCTCCGAGGTATTCGAACAGGCTTTTAAACATCCTGGATGCGGCGCCGGA
>CBFDEE010000076.1:0-9243 GCA_965603745.1 uncultured Bacteroides sp.
AGGGTCCACGAAAGAATTTACCGGGAGAATCCCCACGTGAATTCCATCATCAATACCCAGGCCCCGCATATTATGTCATTCGGCGTATCCAGTACCCGGATGGATGTCAGGACAATCCCGGAAAGCTGGATATTCCTGCAGGATATACCGGTGGTACCCTTCGGGCACCAGTTTGCGGATTCTTCCGATGTGCCTGACCTGCTCAGCGAAAACATACCGGCCCTGATCATTCAGAACGATGCGGTGCTGGTAACGGGTGACAAACTGCTGCAAACCTTCGACCGTCTTGAGGTGGCAGAATTCAGCGCCCGGTCACTGATCATGGGCGCTCCGCTGGGAGAATTAGTCCCCATTGGAGAAAAAGACATCGAAGAGCTCAGGAAGAAATTCCTTTGATTCTTTTCCGGTCAGGCCTAGTGATTACCCTGCGACCAGAATGTACCCGTTCCCTGGCTATTTCCTGTTTAAATCCTGATTACATTCCCGTTAAGTCATGATCCTGCGGAACAACAGGTATGCTACTGCGATAGTGAACAGGGTTAGTATCCCGAAAACAACTGCAATTGTATAATCTTCGCTGATACCGCGGACTGCAAGTGTGATCACCATCCCGGCCAGGGCTATGGTAAGGATGATCATGAAAACCAGGGCAAGGGAAGCAATAATGTAACCCGCGGATTTTCTTTCCCGGATCAGGACTGCCCCGATAATCAGCCCCGGCAGGGCAAAAGCCAGGTCTATCACATGAACGGGATTGACCAGCAGTCCGTAATCCGATACCTCCGCCGGAACGGTATCCCGGATCAGGGCAGGGACCAGTGCCTTGAACCATAGGGCATAGAAAACAATAGCGACAGCAAAAATATATACCGACACCGTTTTTACCGGGGCGCGGTCGAACCAGGTGCTTACGTCTGCCTTAAGGATGTCCCTGAAATAGATAATGAAAGCATACAGGGATAATCCCAGTGTGGAACAATACAGCAGGAACAGGCGGTTAAAATGAACCCCGAAGCAGTATATTATGAATGAATACAGGATATAGAAAAGGGTGCCTCCGTAGACAAGAGTCCCGGTCCTGTTTTTCTTCGTATAATAATAAAAAGAGAGCATGAGCAGGGGGACTACCAGGAGCAGGTTGACAATATCCTGCCCGATTCCCTGGGCCGCCATGGAGGCAGCATCCCGTGCATATGTGGAAGGAAGAAAGGCTCCTGCGGCAGATACGATCAAAAGAATTACCGCCAGAAGGACCGTGAGGGGACGAAGGATCTTAATATGATTGTTTTCCATATCACTTCATGGTTTTGTGGCTCCTGGTTTCAGTCCTGCTGGCAAAGTGCGTGGTTCATGGCAATGATGGCAGCTCTATAATCCTTGCGGTCGATGACGAATTGCATGTTCACCTGCATGAGGGATTGCGAGACCGATTCAATATTGATCCCGTTTTCATAAAGGGACCCGGTGGCTTTTGCCAGCGCTCCGGGCATGGCTATATTGGTCCCCATTGCAGAGACAATGGCTACCTTTTTCACGGTGATCCTGTGGTAGGCTTTCCGCAGTTCCTCCAGCAGTTTCTCATCCTGGTCCATTTCCCAGATCACCATGGTAATGCTGTTGGCATTGGTTGCTTTCAGGATGTAGGAGATATTATACTTCTGGATAATTTTCATCATGTTCAGGTCGAATCCCACCTGTCCCACCATAAAGGGATCATGCACCTCGATGGCCACCACCCTGTCCGTTCCGGTGACCATCTCGACCCTTGATTTCTCCCCGCAGTACTCTCGGCTGATGAGGGTTCCCGGATGCTCGGGTTCAAATGTGTTTCTGATCCGGATATTAATGCCTGCCACTTCAAGGGGTTTGGAAGCCTTGGGATGGATGGCCTCCATGCCGATATCAGCAAGCTGGTCGGCTACGTTGTAATTGGTATTCCCTACCGGCCGGGAATTTTCGATCCCGACAATCATGGGGTCCGCTGTGGACAGATGATATTCCTTGTGGATTACGGCCTCATCTGCTTTAACTTCAACAGCGATCTTGCTGAAGGTCACCTCGGAGTACCCGCGGTCAAATTCCCGCATGATCCCCTCTGTTCCTTTGGTATAACCGGTCACCACAGGAATGGTTGTGGAGCAGTCCAGTCCCCTGAAAGCCTTGTGGATCCGCTCGTCAATGGTCAGGTATTCTGTGTCATGGAAACCGCACAGATCCACAAAGGTAGCCTCCATCCCGTTGTTCATCAGGATGTTAACGGAATTGAAGGCGGAATGGGCTTCCCCGATGGATGCCAGGATCTCCCGGGCTGCCAGCAGGATGTTCTGCCGGTTAACGTAACCGGAGGCAAGGACCTCGGCCAGGCTGTTCAGGTAATCGCGGGACTGGCGGATACGTTCGCTGATAAATTCCTCTGCGAGTTTCAGGTCGAGCTTAATATCTGAGAAGGTTTTATTGATCTCGAGCAGCTTTCCAAACAGTTTCTGCAGCTCCGCCTGATAATCTTCGCCTTTTACAAAATAGTCGTAGACACCGGGCTCACCTGTTTTTTTATGCTCCAGCAGCCAGTTGGTCACGCCGCTGTAAGCAGAAACCACGAATATCCTGTTGTAATAATTCTCTTCCTTCCGGGTCCCGGTAATGATGTTCCGGAAGACATCCCCGAACTTGCTCATCGAGGTTCCCCCGATCTTCTCAACGCTTAACATAGATTCCTGAGCTTAATGGTTATGAAAATGCAAAAGAAGTAAATTTCAGGCAATTTGTGAATTACAAAAGGTAAAATACATTTAGTAAATAGCCCGGTATTCAATCAAGAACTGTTCAGCCGGCAACTAATCGACCCTCAGCCTGTCCAGCAGCCGGAACAGGATTATCGTACAAAGCCCTGCTAAGACAGCGGTCAGGATCCCTGCCGGGTTGTTCCCGTATACAAAACTCCCGATGGAGAAAAGGGATCCGTATATTACGATGCAGCCAATGAATACCATCAGGACCTGGCTGGGCATTTCCCATTTCTGTCCCGCTTCCTTTTCATCGATCAGTATACCCTCGGATGCAGCCTCCCGGACCACCTTCTTCCATCCGGGACCGCCGGGATGGGTCAGCATGTAAAACTCACGCAAAATTGCATTGGATTCCGGCCTGGTAAGAAATGCAGTAAGCATCCAGACGGCCGTGGTTCCACCAACGGCAATCAGCAGTTTTACCGTGAATGCATCAAGGAGAGCCGTGGCCACAGTCTCGTCCTTTACAAAGAATACCAGTGTTATTGCCGTAAGAGTGGCAAATATCATGGCTGCGATCTCCGTCCATGCATTGATACGCCACCAGAACCACCTCAACAGGTAAATGGCTCCGGATCCGGCCCCCGAAAGCAGCAGGATATCGAAGGCCTGGGTGGCATTATTCAGGAAGGTAAGGGCAAATGTCCCGCCGATGACCATCAGTATCAGGGTAGTGAGGCGTCCCGTTGCAACAAGTTCTTTCTCGGAAGCATCCGGGCGAATAAAACGCCGGTAAAAATCATGCACCACGTATGAGGACCCCCAGTTCAGGTGGGTCCCTATGGTGGACATATATGCGGCAATAAGGGATGCGACCACAAGTCCCAGCCAGCCCGCTCCCAGTTTGGACAGCATGACCGGATAGGCAATATCGTCTTTGAGATAGGTTTCGCTGATATGGGGGAATTCAGCCCGGATGGAATCCAGGTCCGGGTATATAATCAGGGATGCCAGGGCAACCACGATCCAGGGCCATGGCCTCAGGGCATAATGGGCAAAGTTGAAGAGCAGGGTGGCACCGATGGCATTTTTTTCGTTTTTAGCCGAAAGCATCCGCTGGGCGATGTAACCTCCTCCCCCGGGCTCTGCCCCCGGGTACCAGACTGCCCACCACTGGACTGCAATCGGGATGATGAGTAAAGACAGGTAAACTGATGGACTGCTCATATCCGGAAGAAAACCGACCCGATCGCCCAGCTGTTCCAGCATGCCGCCTAAGCCACCGATCGCCTGTATCTCGGGCTGCCTGACCGCCACAACGGCGGCAAATACCGCACCGAACATGGCAATGCCGTACTGGAAAAAATCCGCCCAGACCACACCCCGCAGTCCCCCAAGACCCGCATAAACCACCACAATGATTGAAGCAGAAACGACCGTGATCCAGGGTTTGAGCCCGAACATAACATCTCCTATCTTGATGGCCGCAAGGGATACGGTACCCATGATCAGGGTATTGAAAAACAGGCCTAGGTAGATGGCACGGAAACCTCTCAGAAATGAAGCGGCTTTTCCCGAATAACGCTTCTCATAAAATTCCAGGTCGGTCATTACGTTCGATCTTCGCCAGAGGCGGGCATAGATAAAGACCGTAACCATTCCCGTGATAAGAAAGGCCCACCAGGCCCAGTTCTTGGCTACTCCATCCTCGCGGACCATCCCGGTAACAAGGTTGGGAGTATCGGCCGAGAAGGTACAGGCCACCATGGAGACCCCCAGTAGCCACCAGGGCATCCCCCTTCCGCCAAGGAAAAACTCAGCCGTGTCCTTACCGGCTTTCCTGGAGGCAGTGTAACCTATGAAGAGGACAATGCAGAAGAACACTGCCAGGATGAAAAAATCGATGGTAACCAGTTTCATCGCAGGATTTTACAGTGCGTTAAAATATAGAATAATTACTGATTCACCAGCATTCTTTCCTAAATCCTCAATGGGATTAGACTAACATGTGGCATACGGCTGGTATATAATTTTTAAATTGCAACCGGGATAAATCCGGCTGAATATGTTATCAACCTGCATTGTACGGCAGCCCTGTATGGAAATGTCCGCTGGACTAAGCACTGCGGGCTTGGGATTGCCAGATTACTTTCTTGCACTGGAACAACATAAGGCTTATATCACTGCCCTCGAAAGATGCAGATGCCATGTTCTCAGTCTTCCGCCTGACCCGCAGTATCCTGATTCTGTATTTGTGGAAGATACAGCCCTTCTTACAGGCGAAACCGCTGTCATAACAAGGCCGGGCGCGAACACCCGGCGGGGAGAAATTACCAGCATTAAATCCGTTCTGGAAAGGTATTACACAAAGATGGAAGAGATCACCTCTCCCGGCACTCTCGATGCAGGGGATGTGCTTGAGGTGGAGAACCATTTTTTTATCGGGCTTTCCGGACGGACGAACCAGGAAGGCGCGGTACAATTGACAAGGATACTGGAGAAACAGGGAAAAACAGCCAGCACGGTACGCCTGGGTAATTTCCTTCACCTGAAATCCGGGGTATCCTATCTCGGGGAAAAAACGCTGCTGGTAGCCGGGGAACTGAGGCAATGTGCAGGTTTCCAGAATTTTAAAAGGATAGAGGTTCCTGAAAATGAGGAATATGCAGCCAATTCAATCCTGGTCAATGAGAAGATCCTGATGCCTTCAGGTTTTCCGAAAACCCGAAAAGCGCTGATGGATTCCGGCTATGACGTCCTGCCTGTGGATATATCCGAGTTCCGGAAACTGGATGGTGGACTGAGTTGTCTGTCCCTGCGTTTCTGAAATGAGCTCCGGGCCTCACTCCTCGTGGCCATAGTGATTGACCGGCTTATGCTTCGCGAAGTATTCCCGGCGATCAGTATACGGAGATCCTTTCCGAACGGCAGGTCAGGTCCAGCGCTCCCCAACCCTGTGATCCGGTTGGGACCAGGTAGTTCTTGTAATACAACTTGGCTTCGAAAATCAGGTCCTTGCCCGGATAGCTTACCTCTGCAATGGTTGTGTAGTTAGGGGCGGAGAATGTAATCCCCGATGTGATCAGGCGGTTGCCGGTCTGTTCGAGGAGATCGACATCACTGATGATCATGGAATGGAATTCGGGTCCCCTTTCCTTGCCATACTGCCATACCTGTTTCACGGTCATATTCGTCTCATCGATCTCGTACTCTGTTCCCATGCTGTATCTCTCTGCAGGGGCAAAATTCCTGTTAAACCCGTTATCATAAAGGAACAGGTTCCCGTCGGGCAGGTACATGGGCGCATGCTGTCTCCAGGACCAGCTAAAGCTGTCGCTCGCCTTTGTTCCCATCTGCACGGAATCATCATATGCGGTGTTGTTTGCGTCCACTGCGGTCAGGAGATAATCGGATGTTTCATGTCCCGAGCCGTCCACACCCGCCTTTCCCCAGCCCTTATGCGGGGCCAGGATCCATACCAGTTCATTATCGTCTGTAACCTTGACCACACACTGTTGCCGGCCGGATACAACCAGGCAGTTATCATCCTCACTGTACCAGATGGCATTCATATGGAACCAGTCAACCGAATCATTGACAAGATCCCTCCTGGACATATCCAGGACCTGCCTCATGTCCCAGTTATTAACGATAGCCGCCGAAGTCCTGTCAAGTTCGAGTATGATATCGTCAACGGTCTCGAGGTTATAATCAACCACGGCGACCAGCAGGTTCCCGTTAGGTTTTTCAACGATGTCATGATGGATGGAGTAATTTCCGGGCACCTGCCAGTGGTTGATCTCATTGCCCATCATGTCATACTCATAGGCTTTCGCTGTTCCGCCGAAGATAAGATTACCGTTTCCCAGTGGTTCCATGGGGGCCATGAGGCCGTTTGCACGCAGCGGCAAACTAAGGTACCATCTTATAATCCCCTCTTCGTCGAACATAAGGGGGTAGGAAGCGAAATCTGTGCCTGTACCGACGGCATGGCAACACAGGCTCCAGCCAGGTTCCATCAATTCCGTCTGAGCTGCGACGATTTCCACATCAGGGAAAAAGACCGGGAGTGGATCCGTCTCAATAAGGATGGTATCCGTTGCCTCGCGCATGTTTTCATCGGTAATTTTTACCTGGATCTGGTTGGTTGTTCCCGGGTAAAGGCCAAGTACCGGTATACTGTGTTCCAGTCCGGGATTCTCAAATTCTTTGGAAACAGGAACGTTTTCCAGTACACTTATCTCAACCGTTGAACTGGTTTTTGTCTTGAAGGAAAGGGAAGCAGTCAGCGGTGCAATACCGTCTGGAGATAATCCTGCCTTGAGATAATCCTGTCCGTGCTTTACATATTCCGGCGGTATTCACCCCCGACTTCAAAGAGGGCGCTGGTGATCTGTCCCAGTGAGCATACTTTTGCGGCCTCCATCATTTCTTCGAATATATTGCGGTTGCCGATGGCAGCTTCCTTGAGGTGTAAGATTTTTTTCTCCGATTCAGCACCCCAGACTGAACGCAGGCGTTTCAAAACCCTCATTTGGTCTGCCCTTTCCTTTCTGGTAGACCGGGTAACCTCGCCGGGTATCATGGTGGGAGAGCCTTCCGGGGACAGGAATGTATTCACTCCGACAAGGGGCAGTTCCCCAGTGTTTTTAAGCCTTTCGTAATACAGGGACTCTTCCTGGATCTTCGAACGCTGGTACATGGTTTCCATGGCGCCCAGCACCCCTCCGCGTTCAGTAAGGCGTTCGAATTCGGCAAGTACGGCCTCCTCGACAAGGTCGGTCAGTTCTTCGATGATGAATGAACCCTGGAAGGGATTCTGGTTTTTCGCCATCCCAAATTCATGGTTAATGATCAGCTGGATGGCCATGGCACGGCGTACGGATTCCTCTGTCGGAGTCGTTATGGCCTCGTCGTATGCATTGGTATGGAGTGAATTGCAGTTGTCGTAAACAGCCTGCAGGGCCTGGAGGGTTGTCCGGATATCGTTGAATTCAATTTCCTGTGCGTGAAGTGAACGTCCCGATGTCTGGATGTGGTACTTCAGTTTCTGCGACCGCTCGTTCGCACCGTAACGGTATTTCATGGCCCTGGCCCAGATCCGTCTGGCCACGCGGCCGATAACGGTATATTCAGGGTCCAGCCCGTTCGAAAAGAAAAAGGACAGGTTAGGGGCGAAATCGTCGATATCCATTCCCCTGGAGAGATAATATTCCACGTATGTGAACCCGTTAGCAAGGGTAAAGGCAAGCTGGCTTATCGGATTGGCACCGGCTTCTGCGATATGGTATCCCGAGATCGATACGGAATAAAAATTCCTGACCAGGTTATCAATGAAATATTCCTGCACATCCCCCATCAGTTTCAGGGAGAAGTCGGAAGAAAAAATGCAGGTATTCTGGGCCTGGTCTTCTTTTAGTATATCGGCCTGTACGGTTCCCCTGATGTTTGAGATCGTGTCTGCCTTGATCCTGTTGTACACCTCGGGAGGAAGGATCCTGTCCCCGGTAATTCCCAGAAGCAGAAGCCCCAGTCCGTCGTTGCCTGCCGGTAGTTTTCCTTCGTAGCAGGGTCTCGGAAAACCGTTATCGTCGTAGAGCGACTTCAGTTTTTTATCCAGCCTGCCCATCAGGCCGTTCTGCCTGATATAGATCTCGCATTGCTGGTCGATGGCGGCATTCAGGAAATAGCCCACAAGGATTGACGCGGGACCGTTAATGGTCATGGATACGGATGTGTTCTTATCCAGCAGGTTGAACCCGGAATACAATTTCTTGGCATCGTCAAGGCAGGCAATGCTGACACCGGAATTGCCAACCTTACCATAGATATCCGGCCGCTTGTCGGGATCCGATCCGTAGAGTGTGACCGAGTCGAAGGCGGTGGACAGCCGCCTGGCAGGCATGCCGTGGCATAGATAGTGGAAACGGTGGTTCGTGCGTTCCGCCCCCCCTTCTCCCGCAAACATCCTTGTCGGGTCCTCGCCTTCCCGTTTGAACAGGAACACCCCGGCTGTATAGGGGAATTCACCCGGGACGTTTTCCCTGAGGCTCCAGCGGAGAATGTCTCCCCAGCCATTGTAGGAAGGAAGGCTGACCTTGGGGATGCCGAGATGGGACATCGTTTCGGTATGTGTTTCGATGTTCAGTTTTTTACCGCGGACTTCGAAACTGTATTTTTTTCTGCTGTATTTTGCCTTTTTTGATTCCCATTTCCGGATGATCCCAAGATTCTCAGGGTCCAGTTTTCTTTCCAGCTCCCTTGATAGTTTTTTTAGTTCGGTAATGGCAGCGGAATCATCCCGGTCCACGAGCATGTCAATGCTCATTTTCAATCCATACAGTTGGTCTGCAGTTTCAGCCTGTTCATCGATCCATTTATTGGTACTGCCGATCACTTCTGAAATCTCGGAAAGGTATCGGATTCGTTTGCCGGGAATAATATCGGTCCGGTGAAAGAATTCCTTCCTTCTTTCGCCGGTCATCTTAAATGATTTCCCGGCTTTATGCGCAATGAG
>CBFDEE010000077.1:0-9191 GCA_965603745.1 uncultured Bacteroides sp.
TACCATTGTCGTCAGTAACCGGAAGGTAGGCCTGCTGAGCATAGCTATTACATTCACCTACATTTTTGTATTTTTTTACCTGATCCTCACCGTTAACCTCCTGGCAATCAACATTCCCTTCCTGAAGAGAAGCCTCCGGCTGAATATCAAGAACAAGATCCAGTATACCATGATAGGGATGCTGCTGCTGTCCCTTCTGCTGATCGGTGGAGGAACAATCTTTTTCAGTATACGCCAGTACAAAGCAAGGCATTTTGACAGCCTTTCCGAAAAGACCCAGTCGGTATACATTGAATTGTTGCACAAGCTTGAATTCGAAGACGACCTGAGCGGTGGCTGGCAGTCCGGCGGGTATGCCAGCCTGGATGAACTGCTGCAGAAATTTTCAAATGTGTTCTTTACGGATATCAACCTTTACGATCCGCAGGGCAGGCTGCTGGCGACTTCACGTGCAGAGGTGTTTGAGAACAAGCTTCTGGGTCCCATGATACACCCCGCCGCCTACAGGGAGCTGGCCATCCTGAATACGGCTGAATATGTGCATGAAGAAATGATCGGCTCGCTCCGGTACCTGTCCGCCTACGTGCCCTTCCGCAACTATGAGAACAGGCTGCTTGCCTACCTCAACCTGCCCTATTTCACCCGACAGCAGGTCCTGACCATGGAGATCACGAACCTTGTGGTGGCCGTTGTGAATTTTTATGTACTCCTGATCACGATATCCATTCTGATTGCCGTCATCATCTCAACACAGATCACCCAGCCCCTGAGGATGCTGCAGAGCAAGTTCGGCAAGATCACCTTCGGGAAAAGCAACGAAAAGATACAGTACGATGCCAGGGATGAGATCGGGGGACTCGTACGGGAGTACAACCATATGGTTGACGAGCTGGCCATTTCGGCTGAAAAACTGGCGCGATCGGAACGGGAATCCGCCTGGAGGGAGATGGCCAAACAGATCGCACACGAGATCAAGAATCCCCTGACCCCCATGAAACTCAGTGTACAGCACCTGCAGCGTACGCCGGAAAAGGATCCCGAAAAACAGGAGGAGAATATACAGAGGATCACCCGGACCCTGATCGAACAGATCGACCATCTCTCAACCATTGCCACGGAGTTTTCGAATTTTGCCAAGATGCCGAGGGCAAATAACGAGGAGGTGAACCTGGAAGAAAAGATCAGGCAGATCTCCGAATTGTTTATGAATGCCGAACAGACCAGGATTGACACGAGCTTTGACCTGAAGGCCCCGGCCATCGTATTTGCAGATCCGGAACAACTTACCAGGGTTTTTATCAACCTGTTGAAAAATGCCATACAGTCCATCCCGGAAAACCGGAAAGGAAAGGTTGGCATTAAGCTCGAAACCGGCGACAGTGTTGCACGGGTCAGTGTCATGGATAACGGCAGAGGGATACCTGATGAGCTGGGTGACAAGCTGTTCCAACCCAATTTTACTACCAAATCCTCCGGTATGGGAATGGGCCTTGCCATTGTGAAAAGCATCATCGAGAACGCCGGCGGTAGCATTGTTTATGAAACGAAACTGGGGGGGGGAACCACATTTATAGTGGAACTTCCGCTGGTATCCGCCCGGCGTGGATGAGAACCGGCCGCGGGGACTTCTCTTTTTAATAATTCAGTTTTCATTTTTGTGCAAATTCAGCTATATTCATTCCATTAATTGACACCCCGTTAACCCGATCTGATATCAAGGCCTGCCATAAATATCGGATGCTCATTTTCCTGCTGGCCGCCGTGGCCGTTTGCCCGGGTTATGCCCAGCCCGAAGAAATTGGCAGCGTTATCAATGAATACGCCCGGGTTTCCACAGTATCAAACGCCGATACGGCCAATGTAGATAGCGTCTACATGACCCAGAATGTTGAGGGGATTTTTGCGCCCGGGGATATTGCACTCATTATTCAGGTGAAGGGTGCGAAAATTTATGATCCTACAACCCTCGGGGGTCCTGCTGACTGGGGGAAAGACCTTGCTTTAAATAATACCGGTATTTATTCATTTATGCTTGTCGCCGAAGTTGACGACACACTTGTTGTGTTCTCAAGTACACTGAGACCGGACCTTCAATCCCCGGGCGATGTCCCCCATACTACACAACTGGTAAAGGTCCCTTACTACGAATCTGCCAGTCTGGTAAGCGACCTTCAGGCCAAACCCTGGGATCCTGCAAGCGGTACAGGTGGGGTCCTCGCCTTGTTTGTAAGAGACAAGCTGGATCTGGCAGACAGTAAAATCGATGTTTCCGGAATGGGATTCCTGGGTGGCGATACAGCTCGATACGGCGGTTTTGGAACAGTATTATGCTCACAGGATTTTACCAACAATACCTTCTATTATGATGCGGCCGATGACACTGCAGGCAGAAAAGGGGAGAGCCCTGTATATGAAGGATATCCGTTTACCCGGGGAGGGAGATTTGCTTTCGGTGCTGGTGGAGGCGGAGAGGGCCATAATGCAGGCGGAGGAGGAGGTGCAAATGCCGGAGTAGGAGGTGTGGGCGGAGAGGAATCGGGTGGAATATGCCCTCCGGGTTTTGGATTTGGCAGCTATGGAGGATATGTAAATACCCTCTTATTCGGCAATGATGAAAACCTGGTATTTATGGGCTCGGGTGGAGGAGCTTCCGTCCCGGAATCCGCATCTACGGCTGTACCCGGTGGAAACGGTGGTGGAATCGTGTTTATTATTACCGATACCCTGGCAGGAGATACCAGCGGGCCTTCCAGCATCATTTCAGCGGCCGGGAACAGTGTGACGGATACCTCCCTGACAGGCGGCGGCGGCGGCGGGGCCGGTGGATTCATCGTACTCGATATTGCTAACGTTATGGGAAATGTCCATCTGGATGTATCCGGGGGCAAGGGAGGAGACACCTGGGATCCGGCTGTTATTCATGGACCTGGCGGCGGTGGCGGCGGCGGAATGATCTGGTACTCCGGTACGGAATTACTTTCCGGTCTCACCACCGACAGATCCCCGGGAGAGGCTGGAGTACATTGGCCGGATAATATTTCAGGCCCATCGGTGGCAGAACCGGGTATACGCGAAGCGGACCTCGTCCTGCCCCTGAGAGGATTTTTCTTTAATTTTATTTACGGGGACCAGGATGTATGCCAGGAAGTACTGCCCACACCCGTCATCGGTTCTGCACCGAAGGGCGATACTGGATTTGTTTATACCTGGCAGTCCAGTTCAACTGCGGGGGACTGGCAGAATATAACGGGTTATTCGGGCGATCATGACTCGCTGATGCATTATTATTTCCCTGCTGCGCTGACAGATACCACCTGGTTCCGCAGGATCGTTACCCAGAAATCCGATCCTTTCGAATCCGATACGGGAGTGACCGTCATCAAAAATGTCCTTGTTAAACTGGAGAATAATAATGTAACCCCCCACGATACAGTCTGTTATGACCTTATCCCTGCACCGATGAACCATACAGGCCCGGCCATCACCGGCGGGAACTTCGTCGAACGGCTGTACCAGTGGCAGGCAAGCCATACCGGACTTCCAGGGGACTGGACGAATGCCGGGCCCTATGCCCTGGGGGGGGGACCGGACAACACGGTCGGGTTTACCCCTGGTCCCCTCCAGGATACAACCTACTTCCGGAGACGGGTTATTTCGCATGTTTGCACGGATTACAGCAATCCGCTCACCGTGATCGTGCTTTCGGATATTACGGGTAATACCATTGAGGGGGATGACCATATCTGCCAGAACACTGCACCTGATAACGATATAACGGGTGCCGTTCCCACAGGCGGTGACGGGGCCAACACTCCCTATGAATACGTGTGGCAGGCCAGGAGCGACCTTACAGCATGGGATTCCATAGCCTTCGGGCAGAATTATCCCACCAGCATAATGGACAGTGTCACAACGTATTACCGACGGATCGTGTATTCGGGAAAGAAGAGGACATGTGTTAATATCAGTGAAAGTGTAGGCTTGCTTATCGATCCAATCATCCAGCAGAATCATATCGCACCGGATACGGCCATCTGTGCGGAAACACCGACCAACGAAATTTACCCGGATTCGGTGATATTCGGTGCTGTAGGGAATTACATGTATACATACCAGGACAGCTCGCTGAGCCAGGGCGCATGGGGGGAGGCAAGGGCAGCCGATGCGAACAGCAATTACGACCCGGGAACCCTGACCGAGACAACCTGGTTCAGGAGGATTGCCGAATCGGGACAGTGCACGCATGTATCCGACCAGATTATGTTCCATGTCGACCCGGTCATTGTCAACAACAATATCTCCCCGACGGACACGACCATCTGCGCGGGTACTGAAACAGGGGCTATCCTGGATGACGGTCCCCCTTCAGGAGGTAACGGCAGCTACCGGTACCGATGGGATATGAGCCCTGACCGGGTAAGCTGGGATACCGCTTCCCTCGCTGCAACTTCCCTTGACTTGCTTTCACGGACACTGTTTGATTCCACATGGTTCCGGAGGGTCGTATTTTCAGGAGCATGTACCGACACCCTTGCGCAGACCATTGTGAATGTCCACGATACCATTGTAAATAACACTATATGGACCGACAGGGAAGCCTGTGATGATCTCTCAACCCTGCTCTTCGGCACCACGGAAAACAACGGACTGGCGGGGGGCACAGGTGATCCTGCCGATTTCGAATACCTGTGGCAGGTCAAGTACGATCCTGAATCCGGAAGCTGGGAAACCGCACCGGACGGCCCATTGTCAAATGACCAGTCCGATTATGAGACCGATACGCTTGAACTTACAGACCCTGTATACCTGTACAGGCGATACGCCCGCTCCGGCGAATGTGAGCATTACTCGGATCCCGATACCCTGGTAGTCAGACCCAGGCCGGCCGGGGAATTGACATCGATGACAGATACCGCATGCTTTGATCAAACGGCTGTTCAGATCAATGTGGGGGTTTCTTTCAGTGTGGGACTCCAGCCCTTCCGTGTAGTATACTCTGACGGACAGGGTGAGACAGGAGCAGCTGACAACCTCGAAGACAGCGATACCTTCATCGTGCCCCGCGGATCATCCGAAGATGCCAGCCTCCTGTATACAATAGTGATCGACAGCATATACGATGACAACGGCTGCTGGACCGTCGGAGGCGAAGGTTCAGTACAGAAGCAGGTGTACACGCGTAAACCTCCCGGGTTGAACCAGGAGACATTCGTGTTCTGCCATGACGGCCAGCAGATATCGGTGAGCCAAGGTTTCGGGAGTGCCCGTTACTGGGGACCGCAAAACGAAGAGTATGAATTTGAATCCCCAAACGATCCGGCAACCATCTTCAGCCTTAACTACTGGGAGAGCGATTTCCGCTCATACGAGGTATACTGGTATCAGAAAAACGGAACCTGCGAACCGGACAGCGTGAGCATGACGGTCGATCTGTACCAGCAGCCGGCTCCGGCAAGCGTGAATCCCACAGACTCCGTGGTATATTTCAGGCAGTCCATGCCAATGTGGGCGGATTCGGTAGAGGTCGGGACAGGGACCTGGAAAGACTGGGACTGGACCATCGGCAGCAGTCCTCCCCTGACAGACATCCATAATAGCCATGCGATGGCAGAACTGGGCGGCACGGATAATCTGCAGACACAGGTCATACGGAAACTGACATGGAAAGTAAGCAACGGTGTGTGTGAGCCTGACAGCGTGGAGCTTACGATCACAAGGAATGACATGATTACCTATTCAGCATTTTCACCCAATGGCGACGGGCGCAATGATTACCTGATACTGGACGGGCTGGAGCATGCAGAGAAATTCACCATGCGCATTTTCTCAAGGCACGGAGTACTTGTCAAGACCATTACGGAAACCGATGTCATATCCGATCCCATATACGGCGGCGAGGAGAATATCGTGTGGGACGGCAAGATGGAGAATGGCTCCGATGCAGCAGACGGCACGTACTTTTACCTGATTGAAGTGGTTCATGCGGGACAAACATATAATTATAAAAACTATCTTGAACTGGTTAGGACAGAGGTGACAAGATGAGAAGGACAGCAGTCATAGGATTTATGTTCATCATATTCTGGGGGGGCATAAGAGCCCAGAACACCAAGAACTATACCCCGGTGAATATGTACATGCTGAACCCGCTCCTGGTGAATCCGGCTTATTCCGGGACAAAGGAATCCATATCCGCAACGGCCATGATGGGTGCGAACTGGCTGGATATACCGGGAGCACAGCTCGGGAAGGCCAATGCTGCCGGATGGATGGAGTCTGCCAGCTACGATCATCCGTTTTCCGAGAAGATTGCTTTCGGGGGACTGGTAATTAATAATTCGTTCGGGGTGAATAATAATTTTGCCCTGTATGCGCATTACTCATACCGGATAATTACCAGCTTCGGAAAACTGAGTTTTGGTTTGCGCGGGGGAATGAACCATTATAACAGGAACCTGCAAAAGGCCACCTACAGGGACCAGAGCGATCCGGTCATGCAGTATGACTACAGCCATACCTTCCCGAATTTCGGGGTGGGGATTTTCTGGTACAGCGATTATTACTATGCGGGACTTTCGGTACCCGATTTCTTCTTCCCGCCCCTAGGCTCAAAAGCCTTCGACGGAAATCCGAAGAATTACAACTACACCTTCATGGGTGGATATCTTTTCCGGGTATCGGATGATTTCAAGATAAAACCATCCACCATGCTGACATACAGCCTGGGCTCACCCCTGGCTTACCAGGCAAACCTGAGCTTTATAATGTTCCAGGATATGATCTGGCTTGGAGCCGGGTATAAATCACAGGGCATAGTCGCACTGGCGGAAGTACAGCTGAAAACCTTTCTCCGGATCGGCTACGCATTTGAGTTTCCGACCGGCGGGATCAGGGATTATGCTCCCTTCGGATCACATGAGATCCTGATCCGATTCGATACCAGCTGGAAAGTAAGAATGGTTTCACCGGCATATTTCTATTAATGCGCAAAGGTATAAAGACATATTATCTGATAGTATCACTGCTGGTCCTGGCCGGGACAACGGTGTACGCGCAGGACCAGCCTTTTAAAATGGAACGGGCCCCGTTTTCCGACCGCCTGTACGATGAATTTGCACCAGTCATCTATAACGGGAATATCGTCTTCCGCTCCAATAAGCCGGAAAGCGTCAGATCCAGGAAGGTAGATATGACAGCGGAAACAGCCATGAATATCTTTATCTCCCGGAACATGGGCAACGGGGAATGGTCGGAGGCCAGCCTGTTTTCCGATGAGCTGAAGGGAAGGGATCAGCATTACGGTCCCGCAACATTCAACGAACAGGGCAACCGTATCTGGTTCACCATGATTGATGAAGAATCGGGGGATAAGAACAGAGGAAAACTGGGTATATACTCCGGCGGATTCACCGGGGGGAGCTGGACCGGGATCCAGCCTTTCATGTATAATGATCCGAGGTATGACTTCATGCACCCGATACTGAGCGAGGATGGCAGCATGTTGTTCTTTGCTTCCAACATGAGAGGCGGGCTCGGGGGATATGACCTTTATGTATGTTACCTGAGGAATTCACGGTGGACCGAGCCGGTGAACCTGGGACCCAATATCAATACCAGCCGGGATGAGTTATACCCGGTATTTTATCCGGACGGAAGGCTGTATTTTGCATCCCGGGGCCATAATCCCAACCTGGGGGGCTTCGATATTTATTATTCATTCAGGGATGTCGGGACCTGGAGTCCCGCCGTACACCTTGCCCCGCCCTTTAATACACGAAGGCATGATGCATGGTTCATGCTCACGGATACATCCTATACGAGAGGATATATCCATTCCAACAGGGAGGCCCGGATCTTCAATATTTTCGAATTCAGCCTGGATATACCGGAAGACCTGTACGAGAATTGCAAGATCATTGAAAGAAACAGTTATTGCTTTACCTTCTATGAAGCCGGTACAATGGACATCGATACCACACAATACCGTTATGAATGGGTAATCGAAGACAAGAAATTCAGGCAGAAGGAAGTGGATTACTGTTTCAACGGGGTAGGCCATTACCAGATCGCCCTGAACGTGATCGACATGCTGTCGGGCGAGGTCATGTTCAATCAGGCCACATACGAACTTGATATCGAAGATATCGAACAGGTATACATAACATCACCAGACACCGTTGCGGTGAACGAGCCGGTCCGGTTCAGCAGCGAAGGCACCTTTCTGAAAGATTACACTATTGACAGGTACGTCTGGAACATGGGTGACCATAACTGGGCGGCGGATCATGAAACGGAGCACCGGTTTTTCCAGCCGGGGACCTATACAGTCAGGCTGGGTGTGATGAATGCAGCCGAACAGCCGGAACAAATTCAGAAAACCTGCGGATTCAAGAGGGTGGTTGTTCTTCCCAGGCGTGATGGTCCCGTTTCACAGGGACAATAAGCCGGAACAGGGTTCGTTTATTACTCCATGACCTGTACTGCCACTACGCAGGAGTTGATTTCATGCCTACGGACATCAGCCTCCGGCCCCTTTGAACTTATCAACATGATGATAATTTTATATTGTCTTATTAATAAGTAAATTGCCGGGAAATATTTTTTGCATGGTATTTGCGTTTATCCGGTAGAGGATCACGTATTATGGTACTTTGATGAATTTTATTTATTTTCAGTACGCAAATGTTTAGGTTATTCCTTATAGCGGTTTTTCTGATATCCTGTGGGTTACATATGACTGCACAACCCGTTCCGGCATACGATGAGAATATTCCCTACCTGATGACTTTCGGCAACAGGGCCGAAAAGCACTGGGGGGACGATGATTTCAGCCAGACTTTCTTTTTCAGGCTTCCCAAGGAATATACCGACCCCTTTTATATCAGGATCTGGGATCCGGACTGTGGTGGTGAGCATGATGAGGTCAATGGTGTCTTTGATACCCGGACTACTTTTGAGATCTTCGGCGGGGAGGACTGTCATGACCCAGACGATGCCAAGGGCATTGATCCTACAGGGGATTATAAAAGCGGCAACCTGCTGGCATTCAAGGCTTTCGCAGAAGATCCGCGCTATGATAACAACTGGTATACATTCGGGCCGTTCAACCCGACGGAAGGCGCATGGCATGAATACTGGCAGGGTTATATTTTCAAGATCATTGTTGAGGGAGTGGAAGGAGATGACGGGAA
>CBFDEE010000078.1:0-9184 GCA_965603745.1 uncultured Bacteroides sp.
AGCAGGTTCGTACGCGGGGTTTTTCCGGGTGCCAGCAGGTTTATCCCGTTGTCGGTGGCGAGGGACCAGTTACAGTGTTTGCCGGACCCGTTAACATCCGCAAAAGGTTTTTCGTGGAAGAGGACCCTGAAATTATGCCTCCTGGCAACGGTTTTCATCAGGTCCATCATCAGCAGGTTATGATCGGCTGCCAGGTTCGCTTCCTCGAAGATGGGAGCACATTCGAACTGGTTCGGTGCCACCTCATTATGCCTGGTTTTTACCGGTATCCCCAGTTTGTAGGCTTCAATCTCAAATGCCTTCATGAATGCCGACACACGTTCCGGGATGGAACTGAAATAATGGTCCTCCAGCTGCTGGTCCTTGGCCGATGCATGTCCCATCAGCGTCCGGTCCGTCAGCACCAGGTCCGGGCGGGCGTGGTACAGCGAGTCATCAATCAGGAAGTATTCCTGCTCGCTGCCGAGTGTGGGACTCACACGTGTTACGCTGCGGTCAAAATACAGGCAGACTTCGGTTGCAGCCTTGTCCACCGCAGCCATGGATTTCAGCAAAGGTGTTTTATGGTCCAGCGCCTCCCCGGTGTAGGAAACAAAAATTGTAGGTATACTTAGGGTGTTGTCAACAATGAATGCCGGGGATGAAGGATCCCATGCGGTATATCCCCTGGCTTCAAAAGTGTTCCTGATGCCACCGCTCGGAAAACTGGATGCATCGGGTTCCTGCTGCACCAGCTTGGAACCGCTGAAATTCTCGATTACCGCATCAGAGTCGGACAGTTCAATAAAGGCATCGTGTTTCTCTGCCGTGGCATCTGTCAGGGGATGGAACCAGTGCGTATAGTGGGTCGCGCCGCGTTCGGTAGCCCATGCTTTCATTCCGGCAGCCACCTCATCCGCCATTTTCCGGTCCACCCGGGTACCTTTGTCGATGGATTTCTGGACACTTCTGAAAGCCTCCATCGAGAGGTATTTTTGCATTTTCTGCCTGTCGAATACGTTAATCCCGTAATAATCGGAGATCTTCCTGGAGGGATATTCAACCACTTCAGGCTGCCGCCTGAGCACTTCCTGAAGGGCCTGGAACCTTAGATGAGCCATTGCTTGATCTGTTTAATGATTTTAGAATCAAACAAAGTTAGCTTTAATTGCAAACCAACCCCTTCGATTATCCGGAAACTTATTAAAAAAGCATACAAATCCGGGCTTACCCCCCTGTTATTTATTCATTTCAGTATAATAGCTATAGAACCAGGGTATGGTTTCTATACCCTTGAAGAAGTTTTCCAGGGGATAATTCTCATTGGGACTGTGGATGGCGTCGGATTCAAGCCCGAATCCCATCAGGATGGATTTGATCTCCAGCACTTCCTCGAAATCGGAAATTATCGGTATACTGCCTCCGCTTCTCGTGGGAACGGGTTTTTTGCCAAATGATTTCTCGATAGCCTTGCTGGCGGCCTGGTAGGCAACCGTATCGGTTGGAGAAACATAGCCCTCTCCCCCGTGCAGGCTCTTCACCTCAACTTTGACGCCCGGAGGGGCGATGGATCTGAAATATTCCTCAAACAGCTGGTCAATTTTCTTTGATTTCTGGTGCGGAACAAGCCGCATGGATATCTTGGCATGGGCTTTCGACGGAAGGATGGTCTTGGCTCCCTCCTCCGTGTAGCCTCCCCATATCCCGTTAACATCCAGGCTCGGCCGGATGCCTGTACGCTCGAGGGTAGTGAATCCTTTTTCACCGTCCACCTCATCCACATCCAGTTCGGATTTGTAGGCCTTGAGGTCGAAAGGTTCCTTGGCCATTTCATCCCTTTCCTCACGGCTTAGCACGAGAACATCGTCATAAAAACCTTTGATGCACACCTCGTTGTTTTCGTTGGTAAGGGAAGCGATCATTTTGCAGAGGGCATTGACCGGATTTACCACGGCGCCGCCGAACAGTCCTGAGTGCAGGTCCCGGTTCGGACCCGTAAGCTCTACTTCCATGTAGCTCAATCCCCTGAGTCCCACAGTTACGGAAGGAATATCGGAAGCAATCATCGTGGTATCGGATACCAGGATCACGTCCGCCTTCAACAGCTCCTTATTTTCACGGCAAAAATCCTTGAGGCTGGGAGATCCGACCTCCTCCTCCCCTTCTATCATGAATTTCACATTGCAGGGAAGCCGGTCCGTCTTCACCATGAACTCGAAGGCCTTGACATGCATGAAAAGCTGTCCCTTGTCATCATCGGCTCCCCTTGCCCATATCTTCCCGTCCCGGATTTCGGGTTCAAAGGGCGGGGAATCCCATAAGTCGAGTGGTTCGGCGGGCTGGACATCGTAATGCCCGTATACCAGGACCGTCGGCAGTTCCGGGTCAATGATTTTAGCCCCGAATACGACGGGCTGCCCGCTCGTTTCCATGACACGGGCCTCATCAGCACCAGCGTTCAGCAGGCTGTCCCTGAGAGATTCGGCCATACGGATCATGTCCGGGTTGTTTTCGGGTTTGGCCGAGACCGAGGGGATCCTGATCAGTTCAAAAAGCTCATCCAGGAATCGCTGTTTATTGTCCTCGATGTATTGATTTACTTGCTCCATAATACTGGTTTTAGTTGTTGTATGATGTATTTATATTTCTTCAATGGTCTGAGCTATGGTCTCCAGCTTTGCGTAAAACTCCTCCCCGTATTTCCGTATGATGGATTCGCGAAGGAAACGGTAAACCGGGATCCCGAGTTTTTCCCCGTGGGCCCTGGCCGGATCGCAGATGGGCCAGAGGTCATAATTTACGGCTTTGAATCCCTTGTATTCTTTTATCCGTATGGGGTAAATATGGCAGGAAATGGGTTTCCTCAGCGAAACGGCACCAGCCTCAAAGGCTTTTTCAATTCCGCAACGGGCGATCTCTCCCTCGAATATCGCATAGGCACACTCTTTACCCTCGATCAGAGGAGTAACCATTTCCCCGTCGGCATCTATGACAGAGGTCCCCAGCTTTTCTATGGCCCGGTTCCCCCCATCCCGCAGGTAGGGACGGATCTTCTCATATTCATCCTCCAGTATCCCCACCTCATCTTGCTCGAGCGGTGCACCCGATTCCCCCTCCACGCAGCATACACCTTTACATTTGTCCAGCTTGCAAACGAATTTTTTGGTGATCAGGTCCAGGCTGACAACTTTGTCTCCGATCTCCATCATTGTGGGAATATCCTTCTTCATACCGGATGGGATAACGATCCACAAATCTATCAATTTTCGCCTCAAAACCCATCTGAAAAAATGGAAAGATTCAGGGTGGAAAACCGGAGGCAGGATGCGAATGGGAGCACTTTTTTCGTAAATTGTGCGTTCCATGAATGGATGCCGCCATCCCTTCAACGGAACGGAAAAAGAGTTCATGATATCAGGCTCAGCCAATGAAACGGTATCCTTTAATTCTGGCGGTGGAACGGAGAAAGTGGTCATGATTTAACCTTCAAGCAATGAAACGGTATCAAATATTTCTCAGCATCTGGATCTGCCTGGTGATCGCCCTTGCGGGATGCAAAACCCAGAAGAAATCAACGGAAGAAACATCCGTCCGGGAAAGCGGGTATACTTCTGCCAGCCTGGCAGAAGCAGGCAACCTGTTTGCCCTGGATCTTTTTAAGAAGATCAGCGAAGGGTCTGAGAATCTAGTGTTTTCCCCGTACAGCATCAGTACCGTTCTGTCAATGGTCTATTCCGGGGCGGGGGGGACCACGGCCGAGCAGATGAGTGATGTTCTGTATCTCCCGCAAGCAGAACAGGTGGATCCCGCATCCAGGGAACTCAGGGAACGCATTCTCTCAAATGATACACTGAGCGGAATGGAGATCAGCCTGGCCAATGCAATCTGGGCACAGCAGGGCTTTGATTTCCTGCCGGATTACATCGGTAATATTCAGCTGATGTACGAAGCTCCCTTAACGGAAATGGACTTTATCAATGACAACAGCAGGGAGGAAAGCCGTATTAAGATCAATATGTGGGTGGAAGAAAACACCAGGCAGAAAATCCTGGACCTGATCGCTCCCGGCGTCCTGGATGCAAGCACACGCATGGTCCTGACCAACGCGGTATATTTTAACGGCAGCTGGCAGTGGACTTTCGATGAGCAGCTGACCTCTCCTTCCATATTCCATGTGAGTCCCGCTGAAAGCATTGAAACAGATTTCATGCACCTGACAAAGTACCTCCCCTATTACGAGGATAACGAGGTACAGGCCATAAAGCTTCCTTACCGGAATGAACGGCTCTCAATGATGGTCATCCTGCCCAGATCGCCCGACGGCTGGAAAATGATCAGCCGTATTCTCGATCATGAGCGACTCGGCAAACTGGAATCGCAGTTCGAATCCAGAGAGGTCCGGGTATCGGTCCCAAAATTTACCACCGAATGGAAGATGGACCTGGGCAGGGAACTGTCCGGAATGGGGATGGACCTGCTGTTCGGCCGGTATGCGGACCTTTCAGGCATGACCGGCGAGAAGAACCTCTTTGTCGACAAGGTCATCCACCAGGCCTTCATTGAAGTCAGCGAAAGCGGTACGGAGGCTGCAGCAGCAACAGCCGCCGTTATCTCGCTGAAATCCTCCCTGACAGATGCACCGGTAAGTTTCAAGGCTGACCATCCCTTCCTCTATCTGATCAGGGACCACCAGACCGGGTGTATTATTTTCATGGGCAGGCTTGTGAACCCATCTTAAAATGATAATTTTGAGGTATGCGCCATTCGATTGAAGATATACGGTCGGATCCGAGTTTCAAACTGCTTGACAAACTCCATTATGACCAGATTGTGGAGTTTGCCACGGAATACATCCGCAAACGCACCCGGAGCATGATCGTGTATGTATTGATCATTATTGTTTTCTTTGTTCTCCAGTGGTCCGCATTCGCATACGGCATCGCAGTCAGCAATATGAATACGGTATCCCTGCTGAAACAGTTCCTGTACGGACTGATCATCTCCCTGACCATCATAATCCCCCTGCACGAACTGATCCATGCCATTGTCTATTTTATCCTGGGTGCAAGGAAGATCAGGTTCGGGGCGGCACTGAAGCATTTTGCCTTTTATGCGGTTGCGGATGATTTCGTTGCCAGCCGAGCAGGTTTTATTTTTCTTGCCCTCTCCCCCTTCGTCGTTGTCTCCCTCCTGAATCTCTCCGGATTCATATTCGTATCGGGGGATGCATCCTACACATACATGTCCGTGCTTTTTTTTCACGCCACCATGTGTGCGGGGGACTTCGCCCTGCTCAGTTATTTCGAGTATCACCGGGATAAGGAATTGTATACCTTCGATGATGTTAAAAATAAAACTTCCTATTTCTACTACAGGACGAAGAAGCAGTAAACTCATTTTAAAAAAAAATAACTATACTTGAGGCTGCTTTCAGATTCTAGGATCCGATTATGTTATTGAAAAAGAGCCGATTCCCGCGAACATTCTGGGCCGCCAACAGCCTTGAGTTATTTGAAAGATGGGCCTACTACGGCGTGTTCAACCTGCTGGCCCTGTATCTTACAGGCTCACAGGATACGGGTGCACTTGGCTTCAGCCAGGTTGAAAAGGGACTCATCATGGGGATCGTGAATGCTATCCTGTATTTCCTTCCCGTTATAACGGGAGCCATCGCAGACAGGTTCGGATACAAGCGGGTCCTGCTCATTTCTTTTGTCATACTGTCGAGCGGGTACTACGCTATGGGGCAGGTAAGCTCATTTACAGGTATCTTTCTCACCTTTTTCTACGTGGCCATCGGGGCCGCCCTGTTCAAACCCATCATCTCGGCCACCATAGCCAAAACTACCGATGAATCGAACTCATCGGTGGGATTCGGACTGTTTTACATGATTGTGAATCTAGGGGGACTCATAGGTCCCCTTATAGCCTCAGAACTTAGAGAAATCAGCTGGACCTATATCTTTATTATGTCGGGTTCGGCCATACTGGTCAACCTTATCATCGTCTGGTTTTTCTATAAGGAACCGGATAACGAGCGTGAACCCGAATCTTTTACCACCGCCATCAAACAGGCCTTCCATAACATATACCTGGCCCTGAAAGACGTAAAATTCACCCTTTTCCTTGTGATCATCATCATCGGGTGGACCGTCTACTGGCAGTTTTTCTACAGCCTGCCCGTCTACATCGAGCAATGGATCGATACCGGCAGCATCTACCTGGGGATCCACGGGATCCTACCGGGACTGGCAGATGCACTGGCCACCAAGGACGGGATCATCCTTGCTGAAAAGCTGATCACCATGGATGCCCTTTTCATTGTCCTTTTTCAGGTGCTGCTTTCCAGCCTGGTAATGAGGTTCAAACCCATCAACACAATGATCGCCGGGTTCCTGGTGAATTCGATCGGGATCACCCTTGCCCTGCTAACACGGAACGGATGGTTCCTGGTCTTTTCCATCTTCATCTTCAGCCTGGGAGAAATGTCTTTTTCCCCGAAGATCCTTGAGTATATCGCCAGGCTGGCGCCGAGGGACAAGGCTGCCCTGTACATGGGCACCAACTTCATTCCCATGGCATTCGGGAATTTTTTCGCGGGACTCATTTCCGGTAAGGTATACGAGGTCACGGCAGATAAATACATCATGCTGGAAAAGGAAGTCAGTAAATGGGGACTGCAGATCCCGGAAATCTCTGAAACCTTCACGCATAATGACTATGTTGCCGCGGCCGCGCAGGGAATGGGAATGGATGCCGCCGAACTCACAGAATACCTCTGGCTGAACTACAATCCCTCGCTTTTCGGACTGATCCTCATGGGACTGGGAGTGCTGACCTGCGCCCTCCTGATCGTTTATGACAAGATCATTTTCAGGTACAAATAAGGCCTGACCCCCGGGGCCAACCAACCCTCCAGGACCAACCTGCCCTGATCGGGAATCCTCAAAAAATACCGGGAAGTTTATCAGGTAATAATTGGGAACGGAGTTAATCCAGGAATCCGCTGATAATACCCAGCAGTTTTTTCAGGTCGATGGGTTTGCTGATGTAAGCTGAGCAGCCGGCTTCAAAGCATATAATTTCCTCTTCATTGTGAATGAATGCCGTCTGCGCAATGATCGGAATATCAGGATCCTCCTCCCGTATCCTTCGCGTCACCTCGTAACCGTCTATTTCCGGGAGCTGGATATCCATCAGTATGAGCCTGATCTCCTTATGTTCACGGAACAGCTGCAGCGCCTCAGCGCCATTTTTCGCGCGGATCACCTTGAGTCCCCTTTCCCCCAGGATAACATTAAAAAACTGGAACGAGAACTCATCATCTTCGGCAATGAGTATAGTCGTACCGGGCCAGTAATGGTCTTGTTTGTCTGATGGCATAGTAAAAAAATCTACTTTCCGCCTAAGCGTCCAAAAATACCTGCCCTAACGGAAAGCAGTAATCCTGCGCAGATAAAAAGCAAAGAAGCTCGGAGCGTGGTTTAATTTCTTGTGTAAATCGTATACTTTTCTGCAGCCGCTAAGATACTAAAAAGCCGTATTATTCATTAGAATCGGTACTATATTTTGCAGCTATGACCATTCATTCCGGTCTTTATATTAAATTTACTGCTAAACCCTTGCAGAATGATTAAGAATTACCTGATCGTTACCCTCCGCAGTATTTCCCGCAATGCTTTTTTCATCCTTGTCAATATGTTTACCCTGGGACTCTCGCTGGCTATCTGCATTGTGGCATACCTTAACGGGAAGTATGATGCGGACTGGGACAAGAACCATGTGAATGCCGAAAACATCTACAAGATCAATTTCCTGCGGGATATCCAGGGAAGGCAGCAGCCCTACGGAGCCACTCCCCTCCCGGTTGCATCCATGATAGGGGAAAGCTACAGTGGTGTTGAAGAGGTCATCCGGTACAACGGAAGTTATTCCCCGCTGAAAGTGGGACTCAATAATTTTAATAAGCGGATCGGGTATGTGGATCCTGCCTTTATGGATGTATTCACCGTTCCTCTGCTGAAAGGGACGCCCGATGTCATCAATAACAGGCAGAACATCTTGATCAGTGAGGACATCGCCTCGATATATTTCGGGGATGAGGACCCGCTGGGAAAGGTCATGTCCATATTCAACGACGAGGGCAAGGAGTTCACCTATACGGTTGGCGGTATATTCGAGGACCTCCCACTGAATACCAGCTTCAAGTATGATGTGCTGACCCATATGGAGAACTATATTGACATGTGGCAGGTGAATACCTCAAACTGGGAATGGTGGATAGCATCCGTGTTCCTCTACATACCCAACCCGGGACAAACCGAAGCGGTTACTCAGCTCCTCCAGGAACTGGTACCCGCACACAACCAGGCAAGGGAAGATTTCCAGATAACGGCCTTCCGGCTTCAGCCGTTCCTGAACGTAGCCCAGGATTCGGATGAAATATGGGCCGACTGGTGGGTCTGGGGAAGCTTTCACCCCGCCGCCGTCCAGGCCCCTCCGATCATGGCATTGCTGATACTGCTTATCGCATGCTTTAATTTTACAAATACATCCATAGCAATCTCCAGCCGAAGGCTCAAGGAAATCGGAGTGAGAAAAGTTGCCGGCGGGCACCGCAGGCAGATCATCACACAGTTCATGCTTGAAAACTTCATCCTGACATTCATCGGCCTGCTGATATCCCTTTTCATTGCACGCTACCTGGTCGGCCTCTATTCAAGCATGTGGGACTACATGGACCTCGAGTTCAAGTTGTTTGAGGATCTCCAGCTCGTCCTGTTCCTGGTCATGCTGCTGCTCATCACCACCCTTTTCGCGGGTGCTTATCCCTCCTTCTATATCAGCCGTTTCAATCCTGTATTCATTTTCCAGGACAAACTGAAAATCGGGGGAAAGAATATACTCTCGGTGATCCTGCTGACCCTGCAGATCACCATATCCGTTCAGGCTGTGAACTCGGGAATCCTTTATGCACAGAATGCCACTTGCCAGGACAACCAGTACCTGGGTTATGACAAGGACCATATTATCGGCCTGCGTATGCCAAGTGAAGAATATTTCATCGCGTTCAGGGACGAGATAAAAACCAATCCCCTTATTCAGCAGATTGGAGAATCACGACATCACATAGGCCGCGGGAACTGGTCAAGGACCATGGAATACAACCAGGTAGAGGAAGATGTCGGAATTATCACCATCGGGG
>CBFDEE010000079.1:0-9042 GCA_965603745.1 uncultured Bacteroides sp.
AAGGATCTCCTTTGTTTTTGTCTTATCGAACATCTCCTGCTTCACAAAAATGATATCCCGGATATCATCCACCTTGCCGTTGCCCATACTCCTTTCTGCGTACAGGAGGGCTTTATCGGTATCAATTTCATCCATATCTATCTCAAAATCCTCCGTTGCACCCACCAGGGGTTTTATCTGCAGAAGGTAGAATGATGTCTTGCCCTGTTCATCCTTCTCAAGATCCACTGCATATTCAATTTCGACCGGAGATCCCATGGCTTCCTTCACGACATTCAGGATGAGTTCAAGGGTTTGTGCCAGGGGGGCGTATTCATACTGAAGGATGTCGGCAAAATTAATGATCCGTGGACCATAGCTTTCCAGTCCAGGTACAATCCTGTCATTATCAGCATCGTAAACGGAGACGCAATGCTTCAGGGTTCCGTTTTTCTCCGCCTCTGATATTTCAAGCCTGGTCAGTCCGGCATCCTGTCCCAGTTCCAGCAGATCAAGCTCCTTCTGCTCCATATTGATGGCATAGTAACTGACCTGTGAGCCTTTCAGCAGTTCCTGTGTTGTATTGTTCTGAATTTTGGGGTATTTAGGGGAGAACCTGTAAGCCTTTTCACCCTCAACGACATATTGCCCGAGTCCCAGGGCAGAAACCGCATACCCGTCTTCGGGTTCCATATGTGCTATCGGGTAATAATTATAGGACTGGGCAGTACCGCTTATATGGGGATAAAAACATCCATTAAAGGGATTGCCCACCACTTCCTGTATCACAATGGCCATTTTTTCATCATCAACCCTGAAGTTAATTGCCTCGAAATAACTGCGGGCATTGTTGGAATAGATGGATGCATATACCAGCTTTATCGCCTCCGAGGCCTGTTTGAACCGAACGTTGAAATCCGGGTGGTTATTTGGCAGCAGGTAGGTGGCGAATATCCCGGAAAAGGGTTGAGTGGTGCTGTCTTCCAGCAGGCTGGAGGACCTGATGGCAATGGGATCTTTCATCCGCTTGAGCAATGCCCTCAATTTCTTCTCCAGGGTATATGTGAGCTGGCTTTCCAGGAATACCTTCCTCACCTCATGGTAATCCTCGCAGGTATGAACAAAGTCATTCAGGTGGTTGGATTCCATGAAAAGGTCGAATTCATCTGTCCCGATCATCAGGGTAATCGGGGTCCTGATATGTATGGCCGGTATGATCTCGGAGAGATTAAGGTTATAGATCAGGGTATTAATGAATGCCAGTCCCCTGCCCTTGCCCCCCAGGGCTCCTGTTCCCAGGCTAACGATATTGGTCTCGTCCAGCAGTGCCTCCTCCTCAAAGGGTATCACCTGCCCGATGTTTGTTTCATTCCGGTATTTGCGGATCACATACTTCAGGTATTGTCTGAAATCCTGGGGGTCTTCAAAATCTGTGACATCTACCGGGTGGATCATTTTGGCGATTTTTATCTCGCCCCTGGCCATCAACCATAGAGAGAAATGATTCCGCTTACCGTGGTAAATCATCGAGTCTGCCGGGATTGTGTCGATATGATTTTCGAACTCCCTGAGGGTTTTAGCCACGGCAATGGTCTTCCCGCTCGAGTCCTTATATACGAAATTTCCGAAACCCAGGTGATGCTTGATAAAACTCTCGATATCCTGCATGAGGGTCTCGGAATTCTTATTGATAAATACCGATTTCAACTCAAATGCACGGTGTGAGTTCTGTACATCGGAGGACTGGATCACGGTTGGCAGACCCTTGAACTGTTCCCGGACCTGACGGACCAGGCGGAAACCTGCTTCCTCATCCATTTTGCCGGAACGCGGGTATTTTACATCCGTGATCAGGCAGAGCAGGTGTTCCTTGTATTTGTTAAAAATGTCTATCGCCTGCTCATATGTAGTGGCCAGAAGGATTTTTGGGCGCGCCCGGAGCCGAAGCACCTTGAAAAGGTCATCCGTGCTGACATCTTCTATGATCCTTTTGGTCTGCTCCATCACATTGTTGTAGAGAAGGGGCAGATACCTTGAGTAGTACTTCTCGGAATCCTCGACCAGGAGGATGACTTTCACCAGTCCGATCCGGGTATCATTTTCTACGTTTACCTGGTCTTCAAGATGCTTCACCATGGCGAAGAAGATCTTACTGTCCCCGTTCCAGACAAATATCCGGTCAATGATGTCAATATATGATTGACTTTCCCTGAAGCGGGTGATCTCCTTGTCATTATTCAGGAGCACATAGATAGGGATATAAGGGAATTGTTTCTTCACCTTGCTGCCGATCATGATCGGAATGGAACGGTCGCTGCCGATCATCAGTATAACCAGGTCAAAATGCCTTGACTCAAGCTGGTCCAGCGCTTCCTCGTAAGAAGAAACACCGGTCACCCTCGGCATCGAGGTAAGGTTGAGCTGGTGATATTCTCCCAGGATATGTTCCGAGAAATGTCCCTCCTTCTCAATGCTGTAGGCGTCATATAAGGTTGCGACGAGCAGGATCTCCCTCACCTTGAAGGGCATCAGGTCGTGGAATATGTCCCGGTTGGCATTCTGTTTGTTCAGGAATTTCTGGAGCAGTTGTCTGGAGCTAATTACAGGTTTCTGAAACTCACTTATTTCTGGCTTGACCAGGTCCTGGTCAAGGGACTGCTGGAGAACCTCCCTGGCTTCCAGGCTGTCGACAAAATTGGAGATAATGCTGCTCAGGTTGTTAATCAGGTCTCTTTCTTCCTGAAGGAAAGGGCCCTCATCAAGGTCCCTGAACTTCTGAAGGTAATAAATCTCTATGTATCCCCTTTTCCCCCCAATGGTCTGGAATTCCTGCCTCTGGCACCAGCTGGTCTTGCTGAAATTCCGGGATCTGTATTCCAGCTCCTCGAATATGATCCTTGCAACGGTCCGTTCGGGGTATTGCCAGGCATCAGGAAGGATATGTACGATCTTCCTGAGGGTTTCATCGAGGGATTTTCCTTCCTTGAGAATCTCTGTAGTCCGGTTAATGCATGCCAGTTCCTTGAGCCGTTCCTTTTTCTCGGCAATGATCCTTTCTACTTCTCTCTGATCATTTTTTCTCGCCATTTCAGCACAGTATCATTCGACAAGGAAATTCGGGATACTCCAGGGCAGTAATCCTTATCATACTTGATTCTCTTATGTAAAATTACTAAAAATATACCGCTCCGAAATTCGGGAATCCTGCTGCAGATTCAAAAAAGGCCGTAAGGAAGTACTCTCACGGCCAAATATTTAATGTCTCTCCACCCTATTCTACCTCGAAGGTGTTCCCGGATCGAAGCAGATCATTCACGGTTTTTATCTTGGTGTTTCTCTGTGCATGTTCCACCTGGTCGACCAGCATGCTTTCATACACCCTGCATTCACATGCACGGATAACCCCCATGGCAACAGGAAGTTCCGGCAATGACATCCGGGCAAGCATGTAATGGATCGTATCATCCGGAACCTTCTCATCATGCACGAGGATATCTTCAAGGGTGAATCCGTTTTCGCCAATTATGACGGATTTCAACTGCCCTTTCTCGAGTACCAGTCCCTTGCTTTTATCCTTCCCGTACAGCATGGGTTCTCCATGCTTAAGATAAATCTGGTGTTCATCCCTAACTTCTTTGCCTGTTATCTCATTATGAACTTTGTTAGCGAAGATGATGCAGTTCTGCAGGACCTCAACCGTTGATGTTCCTTTGTGTTCTGAAGCCTTGATGAGGACCTCCCTCATCATTTTAAGTTCCGTATCCACCACCCGGGCGAAAAATGAGCCCTGTGCTCCCATCGCCAGTTCTCCCGGTTTGAAGGGATTCTCAATGGTTCCGTCCGGGGAAGTCTTGGTGACAGAACCGAAAGGTGTCGTCGGTGAATACTGCCCTTTTGTCAAACCATAGATCTTGTTATTGAAAAGGAGAATATTCACATTGATGTTGCGGCGGAGAATATGAATAAAATGATTCCCGCCGATAGCCATTAAGTCCCCATCCCCGGTAACCACCCAAACGCTCAGGTTCGGGTTTGCCACCTTGATGCCGGAGGCGATCGCCGTAGCCCTGCCATGCATCCCGTGAAAACCATAGGTATTGATGTAGTACGGGAACCTGGAAGAACAGCCAATCCCGGATACAAATACAATGTTTTCCTTTTTCACTCCTGTCTCGGGAAGGGCATTCTGAACCGTTGTTAAAACGGAATGACCCCCGCAACCGGCACACCATTTCACCGGATTTGAAACCTTGAAATCCAGTTTGGTTAATTCACCTGTATTCTGATTTGCATCACTCATGATATCTCCTCCAGTATTTCTTTAAATTTGAGTTTTAATTGCGAGATCATAAAAGGTAATCCCTGTACCTTATTATACCTCAAGTATTCAAATTGGGGATGTTTCATTGTCAGAAAATCGGCAAATTGTCCGAGGTTCTGCTCGCATACGACCCGTTTCTTAAATCCTTTCAATAAATCTGCCGTGTTTCGGGGCAGCGGCCTGATGTAGTTAAAGTGGGCAAGGCTGATGCTTTTGCCTTCCTCCTGCAATTCCTCGACGGCGGTCAGCAGGGGACCGTAAGAGCCTCCCCATCCGATTACCAGCAGGTCACCCTTGTCTTCTCCGATTATTTGCTGTTCGGGAATATAATCCACTACCTTTTCCACTTTGGCATCACGAAGTTCCACCATAACCTGGTGATTAAGCGGATCATGTGAAATCTCCCCTGTGATATCCTCCTTTTCAAGTCCCCCGACCTTATGCCTCAGTCCCTCCTGTCCCGGCATTGCCCAGTACCTTGCCAGTGAATCGGGATTGCGGAAATAAGGCTGATAATCGGGATCGTTGTCTTTGACATAGGGCACCTTGATTTCAGGGAGATCGTTAATATCCGGAATGTGCCAGAGTTCTGATCCGTTGGCCAGGTATCCGTCCGTAAGCAGGATCACCGGGGTCATATGTTCGATAGCAATCTTGGAGGCAATGTAAGCATAATCAAAACAGTCGGCAGGAGTACTGGCTGCCAGCACAACTACGGGACTTTCACCATTCCGTCCGTAAAGTGCCTGCATCAGGTCGGATTGTTCTGTTTTTGTTGGCAATCCGGTAGACGGACCACCTCTTTGTACGTTAACAATTACCAGAGGTAATTCAGTCATTACCGCCAGGCCGATGGATTCACCCTTCAATGCCAGGCCGGGCCCGGAGGTTGTCGTCGCTCCCAGGTGGCCGGCATAGCTTGCTCCTATGGCCGAGCATATTCCTGCAATTTCATCTTCTGCCTGAAATGTCTTGGCTCCCAGGTGTTTGCGGCCGGAGAGTTCCTGTAGGATCTCCGATGCTGGCGTTATGGGATACGATCCCAGGAACAGGGGCCTGCCCGATCTCTCCGAGGCGGCCAGGAGTCCCCATGCAGTAGCCTGGTTCCCTGTGATGTTCCTGAACAATCCCTTTTTCTTCCGGGCCGGATTCACCATGAAAGTGGTGGCCATTGCCTCGATGGTCTCAGCATAGTGGTATCCCTCGTGGAGGACTTTTATATTCGCCTTAACCAGTTCAGGCTTGTTCTTGAACTTCTGCTTCAGGAAATTTTCGCCGATCTTGATATCCCTGTTGAAAAGCCAGTACAGGAGTCCCGCAACAAACTGGTTCTTGGTTTTATCTGCTGTCCGGATATCAAGGCCGAATTCCTTGACTGTGGACCGGGTTAGTTGGGTGATCGGGGCCTTCACCACATTAAAACCCTCCAGGCTGCCATCATCCAGCGGATCTTCCACATAGCCAGCTTTCTTATAATGCTTATTGTCAAAATTGTCGATATCGATGATTACGGTAGCGCCTGATTTTATCCATCGCATATTGGCTTTCAGGGCTGCAGGATTCATGGCAACCAATACATCTGCCTGATCTCCGGGGGAGTGTACTTCCTTGTGCCCAATATGTACCTGGAAGCCTGAAACCCCTGCAATAGTTCCTCCCGGAGCCCGGATCTCGGACGGGTAATCGGGAAATGTGGACAGGTCGTTCCCTATGAATGCAGAGGTGTCGGAAAACTGTGATCCGGTCAGCTGCATCCCGTCTCCTGAGTCGCCGGCAAATTTAACAACCACCTCATCCAGTTCTATTACTTTTGTATTTTTAGTCATATCCTGCTATAACATATTAGTTATTAAATACATATAAAAATAATGCATATAATGGTCTTATATGCATTGATTGGTTTGTCGTGAATTTCCAATGAATATTCCTTGAGTCTTCATAGCAAAATTACTTATTTTCAGACAGCTTGAATGAACAATTATGAATATTCTTCAACATACCTGCCAGTATACGTAATTTGCCCCTGCTAAGTTTCCCAGAATTCAAGCTTCTCCAGGTGTACTTCTTCCTCAAAAAAGGTCCTGGCAATCCTTTCAAAGAAGTCCGTATAATCCGACACGTAGAATTCATGCTTGTCGGATCCGTTATTGGGATTCAGAAGATCTTTTTCACTGAGTATCCTTTTCAGCTCAGTGGCAACGATATGTCCTGAATCAACTATATTCACCCTATTATTGAAGAAGTTTTCAATCTGTTTCCTGATGATGGGATAATGTGTACATCCCAGAATAAGTGTATGGATTGCAGAAAAACGCTTGTCAGAAAGGTATGCATCTATTATGGAGTTGCTGATCTCATCATTGACAAATCCTTCCTCGATCATGGGGACGAACAGGGGGGTTGCCTTTGATATGACTTCGGTGGCAGGGGCTCTCCTGGTAATCTTGTCTTCGTAGGTTCCGCTGTTGATAGTCCCTTTTGTCCCGATCACTCCTACTTTCCCGCTTCTCTCCCGATCACAGAGGTGGTTGACCACTGGGTCAACAACATTCAGTACGATCGCCCGGTCACCAACATGCCGGGTAACTTCTTCAAATGCACTGGCTGAGGCAGTATTGCAGGCAATAAGTACCGTTTTGCAAGATTTTTCCAGCAGGAAGTCAGAAATCTTTCTTGAATAATAACGTACGCTCTGGCTGGATTTATCCCCGTAAGGGAGATGGAAGGTATCCCCGAAATAAATTATCTTCTCGTCGGGAAGAAGGGATTTGATGGAATGGGCCACGGTCAGGCCTCCCACCCCCGAATCGAAGACTCCTATGGGTTGATCAGCGCTCAGTTTCATGGAACTGAAAAAGAAAGACCATCCACGGCAATGAGGATGGCCTAATAATTATCCTGATTTGAACTTAAAGTCCAAGTTTAGTCCTCACAAGCGGAAGGATATCCACACTCTGATCCGACCAGTAAACCGGGTTTCCGCTCCCTGTATCGAATATATAGATAAAACCGTTCTCCCTGGCAACTTCCTTTACGGCATTATTGGCTTTCTCAAGGATGGGTCTCATCATCTCATTCTGCTGGGACTGAAGGTCCTGCTGCGCTATCTGTTCAAAATTGGCAATGCGCTGCTGCATTTCCTGTATATCTGTTTCCTTAGTCTGACGGATCAGTTCCGTATAGGTTTCCCTGTTCTGGAGATAGTTATCGTACTTTTTGTTCAGTTCAACCTGCATCTCTTCCATCTGCTGTTCATAATCCCCCGCCAGTTTCTGTATTTTAGCCTGCGCTGAGTCAGATTCAGGCATCGACAGTAATAATTCCCTTGAATCAATGTGTCCGAACTTTAATTCCTGGGCATTCAGCGTTATGCCTCCCGTCAGAATAACTACAATCAGGAAGAACTTTACTACTTTTTTCATGGTCTGTTTATTTCTTGTTTAGATTTTGGCGCTACAAAAGTAAGGATTTAATTCTTATAACCCAGCTTTTCAAGCACATCATCGCTTTTATCGTATTTTGGATTGGTATACAGCATATTGGCCCCCGATGCCGTATCGAAGATCACTGCATAATTACCTTCGACAGCAATCTCTTTCACTGCGTTGTAGAGTTCATCCTGTATCGGTTTGACCAGCTCCTGCCTTTTCTTGAAAAGGCTGCCGTCCCTTCCGAAATACTTCTGCTGAAGTTCTTTTATTTCCTTTTCCCGGTTGATGATCTCTTCCTCTTTCCGCATCTTCATTTCCTCGGTCAGCAGCACTTTCTCGGCCTGAAAATCCTTGTACATTTTTTCCACTTCATCATACATGAGTTCAATTTCGCCCTGCCAGTCCTCAGCCATCTTATCAAGCTGGTCCTGCGCAGCCTTGTAGGAAGGAATGCGGTTCAGGATATATTCAGTATCCACGAATGCATACTTCTGTGCCAGGCCCAGGCCTGCGGCCAGAAATACTATACCTAATAATGAAATAATCTTTTTCATCTGTTTAAATTTTTCACATTTAACAATAGTATGCGAAAATGGTTTAGAATTGTTGTCCAATTGTGAAGTGGAACTCGCTCCCGTGTGGTCCTGTCTGTCCCGGTGCCGCATCAAAGCCCCAACCCCAGTCGATCCCCAGCAGCCCGAACATCGGCAGGAAGGCCCTCAGTCCGAAACCTGCTGATCTCTTGACCAGGAAGGGATTGAACTGATCTATACTGTACCATGAATTTCCTCCCTCAAGGAATCCCAGGACATAAACTGTTGCAGAGGGATTCAGTGTTATGGGATAGCGCAATTCCAGGAAAAGCCTTGTATAGACATTCCCTGACTTAGTACCGTTCACCCTTGGTGTCAAAGAACCGTTTTCATACCCCCTTAACGCGATTACGTCGTATCCGTAAATATTGTATCCTGACATCCCGTCTCCCCCGACATCAAAGCCTTCGAAGGGCGAGGGACCAAGATCATTATTATAATGACCGAGGTAACCAAAGTGGGCTCTTGTAGCTAACACCAAATTTCCTGCCAAGCTTGTATACCAGTCCGCCCTGAACAGCCATTTATGGTATTCAATCCACTTGTAACGCTCATTCTGACTGATGTTTGCATAATCTTTATCGTTGAATACAGAATATGGCGGGGTAAGCTGGAGGCTCAGTGAAAAATCCGATCCCCTCCGCGGGTAAATCAGCTGGTCAATAGATTTTCTGGCCAGGGTCGTATTGAAGCTTATGTTGTTTGAAACTCCGTCGGT
>CBFDEE010000080.1:0-8993 GCA_965603745.1 uncultured Bacteroides sp.
GTGGGTGTACTGAATATAATATCCCCCGTTTCAGACTGTGATCTGAGTCCCAACCAGACTTTTGAACTCCGTCTGAGAAATTATGGCATCCGGGATTTGCAGATAGGCGACACTATCAGGGTCCGTTATCATATTGACCGCTCAGGGGAGATCCAGACCTCCGAGGAAACCATTGTACTTGAACAGGCATTTCCAGTCGGGACAAACCTGGATATTATCACAACCGAAACATTTGATTTCAGCAGGAGTGGGAATTACAATACGGATGTGTTTACCATAGAAGAGGATCCATTTTTCTACCAGGCAGTATCGAACGATACAGCAAGCCAGGTGATCAGCGTCAGGAAACCGGCCGTGGAACTGGGTCCGGATATTTATACCATCACGCCTGACACGGTGACCCTGAACGCCTATTCCGGTGTCATGGGTTACGATTACCTGTGGCAGGATTCGTCCACGGATTCAGTATACCACGTTCAGCATCCCGGAACCTATCATGTGAAGGTGAGCAACGATATCCCCTGTGATGCTTTCGACACGGTCAGGGTATTTCAACTGCTCGTCGATGCCGGTGTCACCGCCATCACGGAACCGGTTTCCGATTGCGAACTGGGATCATCTGTAGCGCCATTGATCGAACTTACCAACTTTGGTACTGACACACTGGCTATGGGGAGCGAGATACCCGTGAGATACAGGATCGACGAAAATCCGGTGATTGAAGAAACGGTAATACTGACCGAGAAAATCTACCCCGACAGTACCTACGAATACTGGTTCACGACAACTTCCGACATGACAACTATCAAGACGTACACAATTATCGCATTCACAGATCTCTTATTCGACAGTATCCCATCCAACGACACATTGAAAACTTATGTGGAGGCTTACGGATATACACCCGTTGATCTCGGATCAGACACCATTGTAAGGGCATTGCAGTATACCCTGGATGCCGGTGCAGGTTACGATTATTATTTATGGCAGAACGATTCCACCAACCAGACCCTGGTAATTGATACAAGCGGCTGGTACAGCGTGACCGTTAAGGAAGGAACGAAATGTGAGAATTCAGATTCTGTATACATTACCATGCTGGTCCCCGATATTGCAATCGCAAGACTCAGCAATCCGGTGGATGCATGCGGGCTTTCAGCATCAGAGAATCTTGATATTTATGTCATCAATGCCGGAACAGATACACTCATCCAAGGTGATACGATTGCATTCTCCTACCAGGTAAATGCAGGAGCACTGACACATGATACACTCTATGTGGGTACGAGGGTTGAACCAGGTGATTCGATTCTGTTCTCCTCTTCCGGTACGCTCGATATGAGCGCTCAGGGCAGCTATCAGATCACCGTGAATGCATTCTTCAGAAAGGACCTGATACCTGTGAACAATGACCTGGACGAAACCATCGAGATTTTAGGTTACCCGGATGTTTCACTGGGTGAGGATCAGATAATTAATGCTAAGACCTATACCCTCGATGCAGGCAGTGGCTTTATTTCCTACCTGTGGCACGATGGTTCGAACGGTCAGCAATTCCTTGTCGCATATGAAAACAGGACACCGGATTCGTCTTACTCGGTAACCGTAACGGACGATAATGAATGTAAGACATTCGATGAAATCAAAATAGGTTTTGACATCTGGGATGTAGGACTCGTCTCGGTCATAAATCCAGTTTCTGACTGCGAACTTACGGATCAGGAAGATTTAACGGTAGTGTTAAAAAATACGGGCACCCACATAATTGTGAATAAAAAAATAAAGGTCGTGGCCTCTTTGAATGGCGGACTTCCCGTAACCTGGCAGAAAAACCTTACGCAGGCACTGAACCCGGGTGATTCCCTTGAGGTCCTTTTCGGGATTCCCTTTGATATGTCAGTGGAAGGTGAACATAATTTCCTGATTTATTCCGATTCGACCGGTGCCTATACTGATCCTTATACGGATAATGATACGCTGAATGTAGCCATTTCCAATTATGGCAGCCCGGATCCAGGGCTCGGTAACGGAGAAGACAGTCTTGAAGTAGAAGAACTGCCATATCCCCTCAATGCAGGGGCGGATTATGCTTCCTATATATGGAACGGTACCCCGGGGAGCAGAACCTACGAAGCAACTGCATTCGGCTGGTATACCCTGGAGGTGACCGACCTGCATGGTTGCAACGGAAAGGATTCCGTATACCTGATGCAGTCAACAGGCATTGAAGAGCATCACCTGCAGGGCATACTCAGGATCTGGCCCGTTCCGGCAGATGAAACAATGAACATAGAATTCCTGGGTGCGGAAACCGGCAGGTACTTCCTTGAGATCTATGATCCGAGAGGACAGAAAATATACATCAGGGAGTTCAAACAGGTCAGCCTGATCCGCGAAGCCATTAATGTATCCGGACTATCAGGCGGTATATACTATATGAAGCTCTGGTCCGGCCAGCGACAGCTCATCAGGGCGATTGTAATTCAATAATGGATTACACAAAAAAAAACCTGACGGGATAAACCTGTCAGGGATCTGTATTTTCAAACTCGAACCCGGTGGTTTCACAGCGCCGGTATGAAAAATTAAATTGCAACCATCCGGAACGGAAGTCCGGTAATGGATTCGTAATTCTCACCGGCCTCCATGATATCCTCATCGTCATCCTCGTAAAACCAGTTTACGACAATGTCCCTGTCTGCCTTGTGAATTGGTTGAAGAGCCCTGAATACTTCCAGGATGCTTTTCGAGGAACTGGTGTTGAAATGTTCGAGATGAACATTCACTATCGTCTTCTCTGCAGGATTCTGAACATACTCATCAACCCAGGCAACAAGAGGCCTGTAAAAATCAAGGGTGTTCTCCGGATTCGATCTGCCCTTGATCTCCAGCAAGCCCTGGCCGGGATCGAATTCAATGCTGGGTGTTTTGGGAGTTGACTCGCGGGAAATTGGTTCCATGGCAATTTCTATATTCAGTTTTGAAGGCTGTAAATTTAGTTATTTCTTCCAAGAATAACTATCAAACGACTCAGGGACTTATAATATTAAATTAAAGTTATTGTATGTTTTTTGAAAGTCCAAAAAATGATATCAACACGTTGGCAAGGTTGGATTCCGGTAGCCCTGAGCGTCGGATTAACGCTCATAAGTTACTCTTTGAATTCATCCGCCCCCATGGCCTCGCTTTCGGAAGATTTCTGCTTTCCGGATTTCTGCTGGCAGGAAGTAGATACCAAGGCAACAATTGAGATTGCGACAAGCAAGATTCGGGTGATTTTCATAAGTATTTTAATTCTTGATGATGATTTTTCCTGAAAAAGATGGCTAATGATTGCAGGAAATTGAAATGCAGACAACAAGGAATAATATTTATATTTAAGCATCCAAGCCCGGTCCATTGAAAGCTTTCGGACAGCACATCATTGATTTCAGCAATCTGCTATGGGGGACTCCCCTCCTTTTGCTGCTTCTTGGCGGGGGACTCTTCTTCCTGGTCTATTCCCGCCTTATACCCTTCCGGTACATCCGGCATGCTGTACAGATACTGCGCGGGAAATACGATGATCCCGGTGAACCCGGATATATAAATCATTACCAGGCCCTGTCCACCGCATTATCCGGTACGGTTGGAATGGGAAACGTAAGCGGAGTGGCGGTTGCCATAACCACAGGCGGACCCGGTGCCATTTTCTGGATGTGGATATCTGCCCTTCTCGGCGTTGCCACAAAATTCTTTACCTGTTCCCTGGCCGTCATGTACCGGGGAAAGGATTCAGAGGGGGAACTGCAGGGGGGACCGATGTATTTCATAACTGAAGGACTGGGAAGGAACTGGAAACCGCTGGCTGTATTTTTTTCCCTGGCAGGCATGGTCGGCGTATCACCGCTGTTCCAGTCCAACCAGCTTACCCAGGTGATCGGTGACGTGATCCTCCTTCCCAACGGGATACAGACAGGTTTCCACACCAGGCTGATCACAGGCATTCTGCTCACCCTGCTCGTCTCGCTTGTCGTTTTCGGCGGAATAAGGCGGATAGGAAAGGTTGCCGGCAAGCTTGTTCCCGTAATGGTCCTGCTATACATAATCTCTGTTCTGTTCATTATATTCTCACAACCGGAGCGGATCATCCCCGGATTCAGAACCATTTTCGAGGATGCCTTCAGTGGCCAGGCTGTCCTGGGCGGTGCCCTTGGTTCCCTCATTATCGAAGGAGTGAGAAGGGCGGCCTTTTCCAACGAAGCAGGTATAGGGACGGCACCCATGGCACACGGTGCCGCGAAAACTTCGGAGCCGATCCGGGAGGGACTCGTGGCCATGCTGGGCCCGATGGTCGATACATTGCTGATATGCACCATGACAGCACTAGCCATAATAATGACCGGGGTATGGAGGCATCCCGGCAGGGACGGAATCTCAGTAACGGTAGAGGCCTTTGACATGGCCATGCCGGGCTTCGGTCCCTATATACTGATCATCTGTGTCACAGTTTTTGCCGTGACCTCCCTTTTCGCCTTCCCCTACTACGGGGCCAAATGCTTCGGGTACATTTTCGGGGCCAGGTACAAGATCATCTACAGTATCCTTTACGTAATTTCTATCAGCCTGGGTGCAGTGGGAACCCTGAAGGTGGTCATCAGCATATTTGACAGTGCGTATGCCCTGATGGCCTTCCCGACCATGCTTTCGGCCATCCTGCTCTCACCACGTGTTATAAAGGAAACAAAACGCTACATCAGAAATTATAAAGCCCAAAAACAAATCAAACCCGACTGACATGAAAAAAGCACTCCTCTTACTCTGCCTGGCAGCTGTATTCCAGGCAATACCGGCCCAGGAAAAGCCCGCTGACAGGCCGGTGGCTCCCTACAGTCCCGCTGTAATGACTGACGGGGGACTCCTCTTTATATCCGGTCAGATCCCCATCGATCCGGAATCCGGTAAAATCATGAAAGGGGATATCGCAGCCGAAACCAGTATCGTTATGGAACGCATCGGCGGTATCCTTGAGAAATTTGACATGGATCATGAAGACCTGGTAAAGTGTACGGTGTTCATGACGGATATAAGAGATTACCAGGCTGTGAACAAGGTATACGCAACCTATTTCAAAGAAAGGTACCCGGCCCGGGAAGCTATTGAGGTGGCTAACCTGCCCATGGGTGCTTGCATAGAGATCTCAGGGATCGCATCAAAAAGATGATGAGAATCACCACCTTCAGAACTTATACGTACCATTTATGCATTATCTTGGCCTCTTGAAAAAGATGAACCACTCGAAATGAATGAAATAGTTAAATCGATCGATACAGGAAAGGGAAAGGTACGCTTATACAGCAACGGGATTATGCATCAGATATATTATGATCGTGCCGAATTATTACATGAGGACAGTATCGCTGAAATGGAGATATACAGAAAGGAGTTTTGCCAGGAAGGTCCCAGGCCCATACTGGTTGACATAAATAATTTAAAAACCGTCAGCAAGGAATCCAGGAGTATATATTCGAGTGAAAAGACGGCCGAATACCTAACTGCCGCAGCCCTGCTTGTTGGCAATCCGGTGAGCAGGATCATGGGGAATTTCTACCTGGGTATTAACAAAACCAGCATGCCTGTGAAAATTTTCACCAACACCGAAGAAGCTATCGACTGGCTGAAGACTTTCCTGACGGACTGAATCCATGATTATGACGAAGAGCGATCCCCGCATAGACGAAATATTTAAGGCAATCCAGAACATCGCTTCCGGGGATTTCTCCACCAACATTAAGATCACAAATGAACTTGATGAACTTGACGGGATAGCCACGGGGATCAATATGCTGTCCGAGGAGGTCCAGCTCAGGACTGATAAACTGACAGAAGAGAATAAGAAGCTCATCGAGACAATCACCCAGCTGAAGGAACTCAAACTTGAACTCTCCAAATCCGAAGAGCTGTTCTGGCAGGTGTTTCAGACGAGTCCTGACGGAATCAGCATATCCAGGCTTGATACCGGTGTATTCGTGGAGGTCAACAAGGGTTTCGAAAAACTGACCGGTTACACAAGAAAGGAATTGATCGGCCGCTCAGTCTTCGAATTAGGGTTGTGGACCGATACGAAGGCCAGGGAAAAAATGGCAAAGGAGATCAGGGAGAAAGGCAGGTACCATAACCTGGAATCTGATTTCAGGATCAAGGGGGGTGTAATTAAACGGGGACTCCTTTCTGCATCCATAATGAACATTAACGAGGTGCCACATCTGGTTACGGTTAGCAGGGATATCACGGACTTCCGGACTGCAGAAGAAAACCTGCGGATCTCGGAGAAAAAATATAAGGAACTGATCCAGCTGGCTCCCGATGGGATCATCCTGGTCGATACCAGGGGCAGGATCGAAATGGTTAACTCTTCATTTCTCCGGCTTACCGGATTAAAAGCCAGTGAGGCCATCGGGCTCCAATTCAAGGATTTCAGGGGATTCAGTGAGAAAGACAGAGCTGAATACGGCAAAGTTTTCAGCCGGATACTGAAGGGAAGGCCGCCAAAGCCGATGGAAATGCAATTCAAGACCCGGACCGGTGAGCGCAGGTATATAGAACTTCTCGCCAAACCCTTGAAACATGAAGGTAAAATCACAGGTATCCAGGCTGTGATCCGTGATATTACAGACAGGAGAAAGGCCATGGAGCTTATTAAAGCATCTGAGATCCAGTACCGTACCTCCATGGATTCCATGCACGATTCCATTTTTCTTGTCGACAGTGATATGAATGTACTGCTGACAAACGAAACTCTCAGGCTCGGACTGAAGGTGATGGGATTTCCATCAGATGTTGTGGGTAAACACTACCTTGAAGCCTTCCCGTTCCGGAACGATTCAGCCCTTAAGGAATACGAGGAGATCTTCAGGAAAGGGAACAACATACAGAAGGAGATAAGTTACAGGATTGGAGACCATGAGTTCATTACGGACACACGGCTGATCCCAATTATTGAGAATAAAAAGGTCACAAGGGTACTTACGATTGCCCAGGATATTACCGAAAGGAAGAAGGCCGAGCATGTGCAGCATATCATGTACAACATCTCAAATGCAGTCAACCTGACCAAAAACCTTAACGACCTGTTCATCACAATTCAGAATGAGCTGGGCAAGATATTCGATACCCGAAATTTCTTTATTGCCTTATACAACAAGGAGGACGATACTCTTTCGCTGCCTTTCTTCGTTGACGAAAAAGATGCATTCGATACATTCCCTGCCAAGCAGACCCTGACCGGTTATATGATCCGCAGTGACAGGCCCCTGCTGATGAAAGACAAGGATATAGATAAACTGGTCAGATCCGGTGAAGTTGAGGATGTGGGCACACCAAGCAAGATCTGGCTCGGCGTACCTCTGAAGCTCCGGAATGAGATCATCGGGGCGCTTGTGGTACAGAACTATGAGGATGAACTGGCATACACCGAGAAGGATCTTGAAATTCTTCAGTTTGTTTCTTCACAGATCAGCCTGTCCGTTGAAACAAAGCGGGCCTACGATGAGGTAAAGATCGAAAAAGCATATTTTGAACAGCTTTTCGAGGGATCTCCGGAAACCGTGGTTCTTACAAATAATGACGGGATACTCCTGCGGGTAAACAGTGAGTTTGAAAGACTTTTCGGATACACCCAGGAAGAAGCACTTGGCCAGTTGATTGATGAACTGATCGTACCGGAAGATCTGAGCTCAGAAGCCAGGAATATTTCACAGAAAGTGGCCACGGGAAAACATATCCGCATGGAAACCATCCGGAAGCATAAGGACGGCAGGCTGATCCATGTATCCGTGCTGGGCACTCCCATTGAAATTGAAGGGGGACAGGTAGCCGTTTACGGTATCTACCGGGATATTACAGACCGTAAAAATGCCGAAATTGCCCTGAGAGATAATGAAGAAAAGCTTCGGAATATCCTGTATTCCTCTCCCGATGCAATTACCGTCTCAGATATGAAAGGTTTTATTACAGAATTTAACCAGGCAGCCCTCGATATATTTGAATGCAGCAGCGGAGATGAACTCCTGGGAGTCAATGCCAATGATTTTGTCATTCCTTCCCAGAAGAGAGCAGGAATAAAGGCCCTTAAATCGGTCTATAAAAACGGGTATGTCAAGAACCAGCAGTTTGAGGTCGTCACCCTGAAAGGCAATCATAGATTTGTTGACCTGTCTGCGAGCCTTATCCGGGATCCCAGCAATAAACCTATCGGAATAGCAACCATTACACAGGATATTACCGAGCGTAAGGCTTATGAAAGGAATCTGGAAACTGCCAAAGAGAAAGCTGAAGAATCGGACAGGCTGAAATCCGCCTTCCTGGCCAATATGTCCCATGAGATAAGGACTCCCATGAATGCCATACTGGGTTTCTCAGAACTCCTGAAAACAGAAGGCCTGGGCAGGGAATCCCGGGATGAGTACATCAATATCATTTCCAACAAGGGCAATGAATTGATGCTTATTATCAATGATATCATCGATATATCGAAGATCGAAGCCGGAGACATTCAGATCAGTACATCGGACCTGCCGGTAACTGAATTCATGCAGAATCTTTATAAGGAATTCGCCGAGGAGAAGGGCCTGATGAACAAGGGTGATATTCATTTCCGCCTTAAATTGCCGGAAAATGACAATCCCGTTGTTAGTACGGATCCGGCCCGGCTTAAACAGATCCTGTACAATCTATTCAGCAATGCCATGAAGTTTACCCATGAGGGATTTGTCGAAATGGGTTGCTATATCAGAGACAGCAAGGTAGTATTTTATGTCCGTGACACGGGAATCGGGATCGAGGAAGAGAAAAAAGACATCATCTTCGACCGCTTCAGACAGGTTGATGAGTCCATCAATTCAGAGTTCGGGGGGACCGGGCTCGGACTTGCCATCTCACGCCACCTGATAAACCTGCTTGGCGGTAAGATCTGGATGGAAGAGGAGAAAGGCATCACGGAACGCCCCGCGGTC
>CBFDEE010000081.1:0-8978 GCA_965603745.1 uncultured Bacteroides sp.
CTTCCAGCACATACCTTCCATATCCGGTAAACTGAAGACCCTGCAGGATGTGGGACTGGGATATATCACCCTGGGACAGCCATCGACCACCCTTTCCGGCGGGGAATCACAGCGGGTGAAACTGGCAGCAGAACTTGCCAGGAAAGATACCGGACGAACACTCTACATCCTGGATGAACCCACTACGGGACTGCACTTCGATGATATCCGGATCCTGCTGGAGGTGTTGAATAAACTGGTCGACCGGGGCAATACGGTGATCGTGATCGAACATAATATGGATGTCATCAAAATGGCGGATTATATTATCGACCTGGGTAAGGAAGGGGGATTACGCGGAGGTGAGGTTATGTGTACCGGCACACCGGAAGAGATCTCAAAATGCAAGACCAGCTACACTGCAGGATTTCTCAGAGAGGAATTGAAACGCAGGCTCAGTGTTAAATCCTGAGAGTGAGATCTGGTCCGGCCTTTTAAGCAGGTAAACATCTGCCCAATACTGCACGAATCCTTTATTCTAAGCAGTTTTTTTCATAACTTGAGCTTTCCACTTAAGAGTATAACCATGAGAAGAAAGATTAACCTTTCATTGATCTTTCCTGCTATGCTTTTCCTCGGTCTCGGGGTACTCATGCAGAAAGACGGCAAACCGTTCCGGACAGGACGGACGGCCCATGAAAACTACCTAGTTTCTCTCTACCACAGCCTGCCTCAATCCGATTATGAAACCCGGATCCACCCTGAGGGCAGGATGCCGGGAGATCCCGCCCTGGCAAGGGCAGGAGCCCCTGCTGAGATGCCCGGGGGACCGGAATATGCAGGTTTTCGTGAATACATCATGACCATGAACCCTGTCAGCAGGCAGGTTCCTGAGAAAGCCTGGCTGAAAGCCGCCCGCCAGACAGAGGAGCATAAATATTCAATGCCGTACGGGGGAAGCCACGGAGCACTTAAATCCAATGACATTTTCGTATGGGAGGAAATTCCTTCCAATACTGGCGGGCGCACGCGTGCCATCATGTACGATCCGAATGACCCGGACCGGGGCAAGGTCTGGGCAGGAAGTGTGACAGGAGGACTCTGGTACTGCGATGATATTCGGGGGACAGACAGATGGAAGCCGGTGGATGATTTCTGGCCCAGCCTGGCCATCAGCTGCATGGAATACGATCCCAATGATCCGGAGACCTTCTATGTGGGGACCGGTGAAGGACAGACGGCCGTAATCATATACCGGGAATCCTCCGGAAGGGGATCCGGCATATGGAAATCGACCGACGCGGGAGACAGCTGGGCTCTGCTGGCCTCGACAGAAGATTTTGAGTACGTAACCGACATTGCCATACGGGACGAAGCCGGGAATTCAGTCGTATATGCCGCGGTAACATCGGGGATCTCTAAGGGGGAGATTCATTCTTCCAAACCTCCAGACGGACTGTATCGCTCGGAAAACGGGGGGGAGACCTGGACACAGGTTCTGCCGGATATACCGGGCACAGATGTGCCTTATTCCCCCGCTGATATCGAGATAAGTGCCGGGAACAGGATCTTTGTCGGAACCATGCGGAATATTTACCAGGAAGGAGGAGGAAGAGTACTTTTTTCCGATGACGGGCTGGAATGGATCGTAATGGACATTGCTGTCCCCCTGATCGAAGAAAGGCCTACATGGAACATCCCTGGAAGGGTCATAGTCGCCAGCGCCCCGTCCGACCCGGACAGGGTGTATGCTATTTTATCCGGCGGCCAGGTGAGTGCCGATGGTTTTATCCGCTCCCAGGGAGTGATGATCATCAAGTCTGTCACTGGAGGCAATAGCTGGTCACAGGTCTCTATGCCGCCACGATCCCCTTACAGCAGCTCACAATGGGCCTTCCTGGCCTGGCATGCACTGACAGCTGCGGTCCAGCCGAACAATCCGAATGTTCTGTGGGTGGGAGGACTGGACCTGAACAGGTCTCTCGACGGGGGATTGAACTATGAACAGCAATCGCTCTGGTGGAATTACGGATGGTATTACAACGAGGAATACCCTGTTTATGTACACGCCGACCAGCACAGGATCCTTTACCGCCCGGGCAGCCGGACCGAGATCCTGAATGCAAACGACGGAGGGGTATTCATTGCTACCGATGCGACCGATCCGTGGCCGCAGTTCCGGGAGAGGAACCAGGGGTACAACACACTGCAGTACTATACCTGTGCGATTCATCCGGAAGCGGGCAGGCGGTATTTCCTGGGCGGATGCCAGGATAACGGCACGTTCCGGACTACCGACACACCTACCTCAAAACTGGTATCGGTATCTGGTGGTGACGGTGCGTACTGCTTCATTGATGAGAATGAACCGAATATCCAGATCAGCATGTCCCAGTCAAATTACTTCTATTATTCAGTAGATGGCAATCACAGAAATATTTACTATTACGACTATCCAGGGGGGACCTTTATCAACCCTGTGGATTACGATCATATAGATAACATCCTGTATGTTAATGGGATGAGTTTTACGGGGGCATTCAGGGACAGCATTTTCAGGATCCGCCTGGCCAATGATACGCTGCTGGAAGCCACGGCAGTATACGCAAACACAGGATCTGTGGTCCCGTTCTCCGCCATGCATGTACTTCCCTACAAAGAGCAGGGGAATACGGTTATTTTTGCCGGCAGCACATCAGGCCGGCTATACAGGCTCGATAATGCCCAGTCTGTCATTACCGCATCTGAGATAGGGAGTTCCGAATTTCCGCCCGGATACATATCATGCGTGCAGACCGGGGGCACGGCGGACCGGATACTGGTAAGTTTCTCCAATTACGGAGTTGAGCATGTCTGGGAGACCCTGGACGGCGGGCTTAGCTGGAAGGATAAAACCGGCAATCTCCCGGATATGCCTGTCCGCTGGGCCATCTATACCCCAGGGGCGGAAGGTACGGTAATGCTGGCGACCGAAATGGGGATATGGTATACCCTGGATATTACCGCGGATCCCGTTACCTGGGTGCAGGCCGGGGACGATTTCCCCAATGTAAGGGTGGATATGCTCCGCAGCCGCAAATCGGACGGGCCACGCTTGGCAGGGGACTTTTCCTGAGTTCCGGTATCATGGAAGTAAGCGACCGTACTTTGGCTTCCCCGGAAGGGGGCATAACGATATACCCCAATCCGGCTGACAACCATATCAGCGTGGAGATACGCTCATCCCGCAAAGGTGAATGGATCCTGGGCATCTATAATACTGGCGGGCAACTTATCCGTGAGCAAACTGTCCGGAGGCAGGATATGGAAAGTATTCATTATCTTTCACTGGAAGGGCTCATTCCCGGCACCTATATTATCAGGGCAGAATGCGGGACTTATAACATATCAAAAACAATCATCAAAAAGGAATAGCACATGAGCAGCGAAGAAAAAATCATAAAGGCATTCAAGGAAAAGGAGTGGAACGAGATCCAGGCTTCGGATTCCTGGAGGATTTTCAAGATACTGTCGGAATTTGTTGAAGGATTCGAGAAACTGGCCCGCATAGGTCCCTGTGTATCCATCTTCGGTTCAGCCCGGACCGGTCCCGACAATCCGTATTTCAAACTGGCTGAAGATATCGCATACGAGTTGACGCAGAGAGGGTACGGGGTGATTACAGGCGGGGGACCCGGGATCATGGAAGCGGCCAATATGGGAGCCAAGCGTGGAAAAGGCAAATCCGTCGGCATAAATATAGACCTTCCGTTTGAACAGGAGGCAAATCTTTTCATTGACCCGGATAAGCTGATCACCTTCGATCATTTTTTTGTAAGGAAGGTTATGTTTATGAAATATTCCCAGGGATTCATCGTGCTCCCGGGAGGATTCGGAACCTTTGACGAACTGTTTGAGGCCATCACCCTGATCCAGACTGACAAGATCGGGAAGTTTCCGATAGTCCTGGTCGGGAAATCGTACTGGACCGGACTTCTCGAATGGATCAGGGAGGTCATGATGGAGCAGGAGAACAATATCAATGAAAAGGATATGGACCTGTTCACTATTGTTGACGGGGCAGAAGAGGCGGTAAATCACATTGATCAGTTCTATTCAAAATACATTCTGAGTCCCAATTTCTAGCTGAAACCCGCCACTGTTCAAGCCTATATGGCTACAAAACAAAGTATTAAGAGGATATTTTTTTGTTAATTTATATTTTTGAATTGTAGTTAAATAATTGTGATATTTACATCTTAAATGTAAAATACTGATAATCTTATGATTAAATCATTGAGCATCTGCCTCTCACTGTTATGCGGCCTGTATGTCCTCCAGGCCCAGGATGAAATCTCGGTTAAGATGGACCTTCCTTCTGAGGTAACAGCAGGACAGGAATTCCTGGTTTCGGTTGATATTGAGAAGGGAAGCCTGGAAGAATTCTCCAGGTTCCAGCAGGAACTTCCTGCCGGCCTTACTGCCGCCCAGGACAATTCGGGTGCGGCTGATTTTACCTTTGAAGACCAGCGTGTTCGTTTCATATGGCTGAGATTACCTCCCGAGCAGAAACTGAATATAAGCTATAAGGTGATGGTAAACGAGCGCCTGAAGGGATCCATGACCCTTTTTGGTGAGTTTTCATATGTTGAAAACAATGAACGCAGGTCCATTCTGATCGATGAAGCAGACGTTATGATTGTACCTTCGCCGGATATCCCTGCAGATCAGCAGGTTGATATAGCTGAATTCTCAACTGTTATGGCCAGTGAAAAAGCGGCCATGGCTTCCATCATCGACATCACGTGCATTCGCCAGACCCCTTATCCTTCGAGGACAGGTAACGACATCCTGGTGAACCTGCTGGTTTACAAGAAGGATATGAACAAATTTGCTAAAATTGAAGAAAGCATTCCCGAAGGATTTGAAGCGTTAAGCATGGAATCACGAGACGGGCTTTTTACTTTCAAGGACGGAATTGCCAAGTTTGTATGGATGAACCTTCCGGAGGTACCGGGCTTCAAGATATCATACCGCCTGATACCGGAAGCCGGCAAAACCGCGGAGGGACTTGCCATTTCCGGCACCCTGTCATACATCCAGGAAGGCCGTAACATTGAAGTGGATATTATCCAGCAAAACATTGACCTGTCCGGGGTAAATGATGAAAACATGGATGCAGTAATGGCGGCCATTGAAAAAGGAGAGGCCGTACCTGTGAGTCCCCCGCAAAAAACCGTCACAGTAAAACCGCCTGCGGAAGAAAAACCCGTGGTAAAGGAACCTGTTTCTCAGCGGCAGCCAGTCACATCGGGTATTCCGACCGGACAGCTCCTCCCGGTCTATGACGGTGTATATTTCAGGGTCCAGGTCGCTGCCACGAGGAAACTCCAGGATGCGAACACGGCATTCGGGAAATACCGTTTGTCCAAACCCGTACTGATTGAACGGCATCAGAGCATGTACAAATACAGTGTCGGATCCTTCCCGAACTACGGGCAGGCTCAGCAGTATAAGAATAATGTGGTATCCAGGGGGCTCAAAGGAGCCTTTATCGTGTCCTACAGGAACGGCAAACGGATCGATATAATGGATGCCGTGCAGGCAACCGGGGGAAAATGACCTGTAACCCTGAGAAAATGACTTTTAACCGGGGGTAAACAACGATGTAATGAATTTCCGGCATCTCATAGCGGGCATACTTTTCCTGGCAGCCTTACTGCCGGGTCGCCTGGCATACGGGCAGGAAATTGATTTTGACTCCCTTCTGATCCGGGAAGTCACGGTAGAAAATCCTACCTATATGCCCGTTGTCGGATTTGCTGCCGGTACCATGCACTTTTTCGGAGATGTGACCAATTCCTTTGCCACGCCGATGACCAATAAGTACGGGATGAGGATCAATATCTCCACTCCCCCCTTTGACAGGAAACGGACCTTCCTGGTCAATTTCTTCCTGCTGACCGGTGAAGTTACCGGGAATGAGAGATCCCTTGTAGATCTGGAACGCAATCTCAACTTCAAATCCAGCCTGACAGCGTTCGGGATCAATCTTGAGTATAATTTCGGACATCTTATCAAGAAGGAGTCAGCCGTTCTGAGACCATTCGTATCGGTGGGTTTTGCTCCTTTTATGTTCAGTGCCAAAGGGGATCTTTTCAGGGATACGGATCCATATTACTACTGGTCGGACGGCACGATCCGCAACATACCGCAATCATCGCCAAATGCATTGCCTAACGAAGTCCTGGTTCGCGACTGGTCGTTCGAGACCGATCTGCGTGATGCAGACCTGTACGGGATGGGGAACTACAGCCAGTTCAGCTTCTCCATCCCCATTGATGCCGGCGTCGATTTCAATGTTAGTCCCCGATTACAATTCAGGATTGGCACCTCGTTCAACCTGAGTTTTACCGACCTTATCGACAACGTCAGCTCGGAAGGAGAGGGTATCACAGGCAACAAGGCTAACGACCATTTCATGTTCACTTACCTGGGACTGCGCTTCGATCTTTTCTCGGAGCCCAAGACACGGACCGAGGAGCTTCTTTTTGCGGAACTGGATGATTTCGATTACCTGATGTTCGATGACGATGACGGTGACGGTGTTCTGAATGGAGCGGATGAATGTCCGGAAACTCCGGCAGGGGTTGAGGTAGACACCCTCGGATGTCCGGTTGATAATGACCGGGACGGTGTACCGGATTATCTTGACAGCGAAGATTCACGACCGGGCGCCATCGTTAATGAGGAAGGCGTGGAATTAAGCGAGGAGGAACTGATCCTACTGCTTGCCACACGGGATGCCGTACCAAGGAGTGAACTTCATCTGTATATCACTTCCGAAGAACAGCAGCGCCAGATGACCCTGGCCGATCTCCCGGAGAAATTCCATGTTCTTGACACGGATGGTGACGGATATTTCAGCTTCGATGAATTGCTGGCATCCATAGACGAATTCTTTGATTATCAGTCCTTCATGGAAGATACCGAAGAAGTTTACCTGGTCATTAACTTCTTTTTCGCCCAGTAGGGAATCCAGCCTGAATCTTCCTGGAGCAACCGAACTTACCCTATTTTGCCGAGGCGTTCCATGTCCCGCTTCAGGTCTTTCTGTTTGAGGGTTTCTCTCTTGTCGTATTGTTTCTTTCCGCGCACGAGGGCTATTTCCGCTTTTGCAAGGCCTTTTTCGTTGAGGAATACCCGCAGGACTACAATAGTCAGGCCTTTTTCCCTGGTCTGCTTCTCGAGTTTGTTCAGTTCCCTGCGGTTCATGAGAATTTTTCTGTCCCTGTACGGATCATGATTGTTATGAGAACCGTGATCGTATTCCGAGATCATCATGCTCTTAATCCAGAGTTCATTCTTCAGGAAAAAGCAATAGGAATCCCCCAGGCTGGCCTTTCCCTGGCGTATGGACTTGATCTCCGTACCCTTAAGCTGCATGCCTGCCAGGTGTTTCTCGAGTATCTCGTAATTGAAATACGCCTTCTTATTCTTTATGTTGATCTTGTTCTGCATCCCGGCCTGCAAAGTTAAGAAGAAATTTTGCGAACTTTACATGAATGATCAGGCACAAGGGGACATACAATCTTATTACCGTTCTGGGACATACAGCAGGGGGGAAGACCAGGTTTGCCGCCTGCCTGGCCAGCGGGCTAGGGGGAGAAGTGATCTCGGCTGATTCAAGGCAGGTTTACCGGCGCATGAACCTGGGTACGGGGAAGGATTACGGGGATTACCTGGAAGGCGGTGTGGAGGTTCCCCATCACCTGATCGACATCCTTGAGCCAGGCAGTGAATACAATGTATTCGAGTACCAGAAGGATTTTCTCAGGGTTTACCGGGAAATCACCGAACGGGGGAATTCTGCCATTCTCTGCGGGGGCAGCGGATTATACATCGAAGCGGTCCTGAAAGGTTATCGCCTTATACGGGTTCCTGTCAGCAAAACCCTGCGCAAAGAACTTGAACAGAAAAGCACGGAGGAGCTAACAGAACTGCTGGCCTCTTTTAAAAAGCTGCATAACAAGACAGACACGGAGAACCGGAAGCGTTTACTCCGTGCCCTGGAGATCGAATTTTATTACAGGCAGAATCCGGAGCTTGACGAGGATTACCCGGATCTCCGTCCCCTTATCCTCGGGATCAATTTCGACCGCGAAACACGCCGGAACCGGATCAGCATGCGGCTGAACGAACGCATGAAAGAAGGCATGCTGGAGGAAGTCGAGGGATTACTGCAGGAGGGCATCCCGGCAGACAGGCTCATCTATTACGGACTGGAGTACAAGTATATAACGGAATACCTCACCGGTCAGTCGGAGTATGATGAAATGCTGAAGAAACTTGAAATTGCCATTCACCAGTTTGCCAAGCGACAGATGACCTGGTTCAGGGGCATGGAACGCAGGGGACTGAAGATACACTGGCTTGATGGCGGCCTGAGCCTCGATGATAAACTCAGCAGGGCTTATCAGCTCATGGGATAAGCGTGGGGACTGCCTTCCATTAAAAGCTCCACTGCACCTGGTTCATAAGGAATACCAGGGCCAGGATGATCAGGAAATTCAGGCCGGAAACTATGTAATTATATGTTCCCAGGTTATTCTTGTACCGACGCCTGATCATAATCCCGATATTGGGGATGAAAAATGAAACCAGCACTATGATGTAATAGACGGCGGAGGTCCCGTTTTCCATGTTCTCTTCCGTATTTACTTCATTATCAGCGAAGAAAAGCACAAGGTAAACGAAAATAAGGAAGAAGGCCAGGTAAATCAGGTATGAAAGTTTCAGGGAAATGGTGGATATTTTCCGTTTCCGGTGCAGCCTGAACGGTTTCAGGATGATGATCGCAATAATGTATACGAACAGAAAGGTGGCAATAAAAATGAAATCCAGCAGAAAAAGGAGAAAATTATTCATTTCCCGGTTTTTTTGACTACCGCTAAATTAAAAAAAACTTCACACAGGGAAGCTAACAGGCAGGATCTTTCTTGGAGGCAGGATCTTTCTGG
>CBFDEE010000082.1:0-8949 GCA_965603745.1 uncultured Bacteroides sp.
ATGACAGATATAAAGGATTTTATAAGAAAAAATATTCAGGAACTTGTTCCCTATTCATCAGCCCGTGATGAATATACCGGGACAGATGCTGTCCTGATGGATGCAAATGAAAGTCCCTATAACAATCCCTTCAACCGCTACCCGGATCCCAGGCAGGGCAAGCTGAAGGAAAAGATCGCAAAAATGCTTCGGCTGTCCCCCGCGAAAATCTTCCTGGGCAATGGCAGTGATGAGGCCATCGATCTGCTGATCAGGGTTTTTTGTGTTCCGGCGAGGGACCGGATTATCGTTATGGATCCCAGTTACGGAATGTACAAGGTATGCGCGGATATCAACGATGTAGCTGTCGATTTTGTGAAACTGAATCCCGATTTCAGCCTGAATGCCGTGCGGATCCTTGGCAATGTAAGACCTTCGACGAAAATGATATTTCTGTGTTCTCCGAACAATCCCACGTCCAACCTGCTGGAAAAAGCAGAGATCATGAAGATACTGGACAGGTTCCGGGGCGCGGTGGTTGTCGATGAGGCTTATATTGATTATGCGGGTTCAGGGGGATTCATACCGCTCCTTGAAAGATACCCGAACCTGGTTATCCTGCGCACCCTGTCCAAGGCCTGGGCGGCAGCCGGTATACGGCTGGGTATGGCCCTGGCCGACCAGGAGGTGATCAACATACTGGACCGGGTGAAATATCCCTATAATGTAAGTATGCTGACCCAGGAAAAGGCTATGGAAATCCTTGATAACAAGAAACAAAAGAATGAATGGGTGGAGATGATACTCTCCGAAAGGGAAAGGCTGGCAGAAAAGCTGGGTAAACTGGAAACGGTGCAGAAAGTACATCCTTCGGATTCAAATTTCCTGCTGGTCCAGGTGGAGGATCCCGATGCTTTGTATGAGCACCTTGTGCGGGGAGGAGTTATCGTTCGAAACCGTTCCAGGCTCACGCATTGCAGCGGTTGCCTGAGGATAAGCGTAGGTACAAAAGATGAAAACCAGCAATTATTCAGATTAATGAAAACGTTTAACAATGCGTAAAGTTCTGTTTATTGACCGCGACGGCACACTGGTCGTCGAGCCTCCGGTTGATTTCCAGGTTGACTCCCTGGAAAAGCTTGAATTCATGCCCGGCGTGTTCAGGAACCTTTCCTTTATCAGGCAGAATCTTGATTATGAGCTGGTGATGGTGTCGAACCAGGATGGCCTGGGACTTGAACAGTATCCGGAACCTGCCTTTCAGCAGGTGCAGGACAAGATCCTGACCGCCTTCCGCAATGAGGGGATCGAATTCGACGGGATTCATATCGACAGCTCCATGCCCGCAGACAATCTGCCCACAAGAAAGCCCGGCACAGGCATGCTTACCCGGTATATGAAGGGGGATTATGACCTGGCCAATTCCTGGGTCATAGGGGACCGCCTGACGGACATTGAACTGGCAAGGAACCTGGGGACCGGGGGGATCCTGATAGGAGGAGCCGGGGACAGGAAAAAACTGGGGGACACAGGTCTCGGGGAATTCTGCGCTTTTATCGCCGGAGGCTGGGATGATATCTACCCGTTTCTGCTTGGAAACCGCCGCCGCGCAAGAGTGGAAAGAACAACTGCCGAAACAAGTATTATCGTTGAGCTCAGCCTGGATGGCACAGGATCCGCAAAGGTCTCCACCGGGATCGGTTTTTTCGATCATATGCTTGAACAGATCGCAAAGCACGGAGGTATGGACCTGGTCGTGGAGGCCAGGGGAGACCTGCAGGTTGATGAGCACCATACCATCGAGGATACCGGACTGGCCCTGGGAGAGGCCTTCGGCAATGCCCTCGGCGATCGAAAGGGCATCGAAAGATATGGATTCGTACTTCCCATGGATGACTCCCTGGCCAGCGTTGCCATCGATATGGGCGGAAGGAACTCGCTGGAATGGGATGCAGCATTCGAAAGGGAAAAGATCGGTGATATGCCAACCGAGATGTTTGAACACTTTTTTAAATCATTTACCGATACTGCCCGCTGCAACCTGAATATCCGGGTGAGTGGAAAGAACGAACATCACAAGGCTGAAGCCATTTTCAAGGCTTTTGCCAGGGCTCTCCGGCAGGCTGTGCAGCGGGATCCATGGAAGGGGGATATCCCCTCAACAAAGGGTAAACTCTGAGAATGACAATAATGCAAGCAGCCATCATAAAATATAATGCCGGGAACATCCGATCGGTGGATTTCGCGCTGAAAAGGCTTGGTGTTGATGCCCTGATCACCGATGACCATGAACAGATACGGTCGGCGGACAGGGTGATCTTTCCCGGTGTCGGTGAAGCAAGCACGACGATGAAGTACCTGAAGGAAAGGGGACTGGATGTTTTAATCCGCAGCCTGAGCCAGCCTGTGCTGGGCATCTGCCTCGGATTACAGCTGATGTGTTCCGCTTCAGAAGAGGGGGAGACTGAGTGCATCGGCATATTCGACCTGAAGATCAGAAAATTTGAGTCACGGCTGAAAGTACCCCACATGGGCTGGAACAGCCTTGAGAATATCCGCGGCAGGCTCATTACACCGGAACTGGAACAGGAGTTCATGTATTTTGTACACAGTTATTATGCCCCGGTGTGCAAACATACATCGGCGGTAGCGGATTACATCCTTCCCTTCAGTGCGGCACTGGAAAGGGATAATTTCTTTGCCACCCAGTTCCATCCCGAAAAAAGCGGCAGTGCCGGAGAGCTTATACTGAAGAATTTCCTTGGATTATGATTGAACTTATACCTGCCATAGATATTATCGACGGTAAATGCGTACGGCTCAGACAGGGGATGTACGATCAGAAGAAAGTATATTCGGGTCAGCCCGAGGAGGTGGCATTGGGCTTTGAGCAGATGGGCATCCGCAGGCTGCACCTTGTAGACCTGGACGGAGCCCGGGCCGGGCATGTGGTTAACCTGGATGTCCTTGAGAGAATTTCCGGGCGGACCTCCCTGGTCATAGATTTCGGAGGGGGTGTGAAGTCCCGCGATGACATCCGGCGGGTCTTTGATGCCGGTGCCGCTATGGTTACTGCTGGCAGCATTGCCGTCAGGGATCCGGATTTGGTTAGTGAATGGCTGAAGGTATACGGTCCGTCCAGAATTATCCTCGGGGCAGATGCCAGGGATGGAATGATATCGGTTGCCGGGTGGCAGGAAGATACTTCCATCGGACTGATGGAGTTTGTAAGCGACTGGGTGGATGCCGGGATACAGAACATCATCTGCACCGACATTGCCCTGGACGGGATGCTGAAGGGGCCTTCTATGGGACTGTACAGGGACCTGGCAGGGGCTTTCCCGGGCAAAAGTATAATCGCCAGCGGAGGTGTATCCGGGATTGGCGATATACTGGATCTGAATGAAATAGGACTGGCAGGAGTGATCTTCGGCAAGGCCTTCTATGAAGGAAATATTACAGAAGCGGAAATAATTAATTATTTGAAAGCAGGTTAATATGCTGGCAAAAAGAATCATACCATGCCTTGATATCCGTGACGGCCAGACCGTAAAGGGGATAAATTTCCTGGATATCAAGGAAGTCGGAGATCCTGTTGAAATGGGTGCCGAGTACGCAGCCGCCGGAGCAGACGAACTTGTTTACCTGGATATTACTGCCACACATGAGGGCAGGAACCTGTTTGCAGATCTTGTACAGAGGATAGCCAGGCACATAAACATACCGTTTACGGTCGGCGGGGGAATTCGCGATATCAGCGATGTGGATCCCTTGCTGTCTGCCGGGGCGGACAAGGTTACGGTTAATTCGGCGGCCGTAAGGGATCCCGGACTGATCAGCCGGATCGCCGGTGCATATGGCAGCCAGTTCGTCGTTGTGGCCATCGATGCGAACTTCGAGCAAGGTGAGTGGTTTGTTTATGTCAACGGGGGACGGATAAGGACGGACAAGAAACTGTTCGACTGGGCAAGGGAAGCCGAGCATCAGGGAGCAGGGGAGATCCTGTTTACCTCGATGAACCATGACGGTACTAAGAACGGATATGCCAATGAGGCCACAGCACGGATTTCAAAAGAATTAGGAATCCCGGTGATCGCGTCGGGAGGAGCAGGCAGGATGAAGCACTTCGTGGATGTTTTTACGGCAGGGGAAGCCGATGCAGCACTGGCAGCTTCGATATTTCATTTCCGTGAGATCGGTATACACGATTTAAAGGAACATCTGAAAAAACATGATATCCCGGTGCGGTGAACAACAGCAATGGATGAGTAAATGAACCTGGAAGACCTCGGATACAACAACAGCCTGGAAGATTACAGGAAGGAGATGAAGATTGATCCCTCCTGTGTGGGAAGAATCATTTCCGAACAGAAGGAAAGGTATACCCTGAAGACAGCTGAAGGGGAACGGAGTGCTGAAATCACCGGGAACCTGAGATTTGCCGCCGGCAGCAGATCTGACTTTCCCGCTGTGGGGGACTGGGTATCATTCATCGAATACGATGAGGGCAGGGTCATCATAAACGGTATCTTTCCCAGGAAATCCCTCATTGAGCGTAAGGCAGCCGGAAAGCCCGGAGAGAAGCAGATCATTGCGGCAAATATAGATTTTGCCATCATCGTACAGGCTGTTGACAGGGATCATAATATTAACCGCCTGGAGAGATATTTAACCATTTGCCACGCTTCAGGTGTGAGGCCTGTAATTCTTCTCAGTAAAATTGACCTGGTTGAGGATACCTTTCTTCAAACCCTCATATCGGACATAAAAGAACGGATCTCCGGCATCCCGGTCATTCCGGTCAGCAATGCCACGCATACCGGGTATGAAGAGCTTTTCAGACTGATTGAAAGGGGAAAAACCTATTGTCTGCTGGGTTCATCAGGTGTTGGCAAATCAACGCTTGTAAATAATATCCTGCCCGGGGCAGGTATGAAAACGGATTCAGTAAGTCTCAGCACGAAAAAGGGCAGACATGTGACGAGCTACCGGGAATTATTCCTGCTTGAAAACGGCGGCCTTCTGATTGACAATCCGGGGATGAGGGAAGTTGGCATCGCTGATCTGGAGCATGGACTGGAAGCTACCTTCGAAGAAATCATCAGGCTGTCAGGTAAATGCAGGTTCAGGAACTGCTCACATACAGAGGAAGACGGCTGTGCCGTGACCGGGGCTGTTGAAAGGGGGGAAGTGGACCGGTCTTCCTATGAAAATTACCTGAGAATGGAAAGAGAGAAAACACATTTTGAAATGACCGTGGCTGAAAAACGAAAAAAAGACAGGGATTTCGGTAAAATGGTCAGGAGGTATAAAGACGACATGAAAAGAAATGAATATTAAGTTTGGATTAATAATAAATGCAAAACAAGATGGCTTTGAACTTTGATAAAATGGAAGGGATCCTGCCGGCGGTCATACAGGATGCCGCTTCCGGTGATGTACTGATGCTCGGGTTTATGAACCGGGAAGCCTATGATAGGACTGTGGCCGAAGGGAGGGTCAGCTTTTATTCCAGGACCAGGGAACGGTTGTGGACCAAAGGGGAGGAAAGCGGGAATTACCTGAATGTGGTTGAGATCCGTGAAGATTGTGACCTGGATTCCCTGCTGATCAGGGTGGATCCTGAAGGACCCGTGTGCCATACCGGTGAAAGATCCTGCTTCGGTGATGGCCCCGGCACAGCTACTGGAAACATAGCAGTCCAGCTGGCAGGGGACACCGGCTTTCTTGATACCCTTCAGGAATTACTGAGATCGAGGAAGCAGGAATTACCTGAAGGATCATATACCTCACAACTATTCAGGTCCGGCATAAACAAGATCGCCCAGAAACTGGGCGAAGAGGCGGTTGAGCTGGTGATTGAGGCCAAGGATGCAGACGACGGAAAATTCCTGGACGAGGCTGCAGACCTGCTTTTCCACCTGATGATCCTGCTGGTTGAGAGAGGATACGGACTGGAGGATGTCATCGCCATCCTTGAGGAGAGGCATTAGATCCGGATGCCCATGACCAAAATATCTTCAATACTCCTGAGCAGCCCGGCTATTCGAATTCAGCCCGTTAGGCCCGGCAAATCGAATTCTGCCCGATCATCCCGGCTATTCGAATTCAGCCAGGGTTTTCCTGATGATTGCTATGGATTCATCCACCTGGTCTTTCGTGATTACCAGGGGAGGAGCAAAGCGGATGATGTGTTCGTGGGTGGGTTTGGCAAGCAGCCCGTTCTCCTTCATGGCCACGCAGATGTCCCAGGCAGTCTTTCCCCCTTTCGGCCGGATCACGATGGCATTCAGCAATCCCTTCCCGCGAATGGTTTCGACCATTCCGGATTCGATCCTGCCTAACTCCTGGCGGAAGTACTTACCCAGGGTCTCTGCATTCTCGGAAAGCTTTTCCTCCCTGATGACTTCAAGGGCTGCGATGGCAACCTTGCAGGCAACCGGGTTCCCCCCGTAGGTGGAACCGTGTTCTCCCGGTTTGATGCAGAGCATGATCTCATCATCGGCGAGAACTGCCGAGACCGGGTAGGCTCCCCCGGAGAGGGCCTTGCCCAGGATCAGTATATCGGGTCTTACGTTCTCGTGGTCGCAGGCCAGGAGCTTCCCTGTACGGGCGATCCCGGTCTGTACCTCATCGGCTATGAAAAGAACATTGTGCTTCCGGCAGAGATCATATGCCTTAGAAAGGTAGCCGTCCGAGGGGACATAAACACCTGCTTCTCCCTGTATGGGCTCGACCAGGAATCCTGCCGCATTGGGGTCCTTGAGCTCTCTTTCGAGGGCTTCCAGATCGTCATAGGGGATCTTCACAAAACCGGGTGTATAGGGCCCGAATCCTTCGTAGCTTTCCGGGTCTGTTGACATCGAGATAACCGTAATAGTCCGCCCGTGAAAATTCCCTTCGCAGACGATGATCTTCGCCTGGTTCTCCGGAACTCCCTTTTTATCATAAGCCCATTTACGGCAGAGTTTCAGTGCGGTCTCATCGCCTTCTGCTCCCGAATTCATGGGCAGTACCTTATCATAGCCGAAATATCCGGTAAGGTATTCTTCGTATTCACCGAGGACAGAGGTGTAAAATGCCCTGGAAGTCAGGGTGAGCTTCTCAGCCTGTCCGGTCATGGCAGAAATGATCCTGGGGTGGCAGTGCCCCTGGTTCACGGCTGAATATGCCGAGAGAAAATCATAGTATTTCTTTCCTTCCACATCCCATACGTAAACGCCCTCACCGCGCTCGAGCACAACCGGCAGGGGATGGTAATTGTGTGCACCGAACTTGTCTTCCCGTGCAATGTAATCCTCAGTTTTCATAGTTTTGAATGTTGTAAATCTTTCCAAAAATAATCAAAGTTCCCTATTGTGATTATGATCTGGCACTTATTTTTTCAGGCTTTTTCAGGATCGCGGGGAAGGCTTCTGCGGTTCTGTGGACAGAACCCTCCTGCCGGATCAGAAACGGGCCGTTAACCTGATGTTGAAGCGCCTGCCGGTCAGGTAGTTGGGGACGGCAAACGCGGCCGGTGCATAGGCCTGGCTGGACACGGTCTTGACCCAGATGTAAGAGGCTGTATTCCTTACCCCGAGCAGGTTGAAGATTTCGGCGGACAGCCAGATGCTCCTGAAATGCCGGAAGGGATTGCCATCTTTCAGCGTACGTCCTTCCCTTTTAAGGACCTTGGAGAATCCGATGTCCACCCGCTTGTAGGAGGGCATGCGGAACACCTGGTCGTAGCGGTCGATGTGCGGGGGACTGAAAGGGAGGCCGGTTCCGAAAATAAGGTTCAGGTGAACTTTGTAATCGGGATTTCTCGGGAAATAATCCCTGAAGAAAATACCTGCCATTACCCGCTGGTCCGTGGGCCTGGGATAAAAACCCGGCTCTATCCGTATGCCGTTTTCATCATAATAGAAATCCCCGATGATATCCTCTTCTGTTTTCATGAAGCTCAGGCTTGCCCAGGAAGCAGCACCGGGCACGAACTCCCCGTGGATCTTCATGTCCAGTCCCACAGCATAACCCCGGGCCAGGTTCTCGGCTGCATACTGGATACGTACATTGTCCAGTTTGTAGGGGATCAGGTTGCTGAGATTCTTGTAGTAAAACTCGGCCGTGAATTTAAAGGGACGCTCCCAGGCCATGAATACCAGGTCTCCCCCCATCACCAGGTGGATGGATTTCTGGGCCTCAACCGATTTATTCAATGTCCCGTCAGGGTACCTCATTTCTTTGTAGAACGGGGGCTGGAAATAATACCCCCCGGCCAGTCTGAACACAACGTCGCGCTCCCAATCCGGCCTGACCGAGAATGTCAGTCGGGGACTGAGAAGGAATTCCCCGTTCATATCCCAGTACGTTCCCCGTATCCCCGCATTCAGGAAGTAGCTGACGCCATCCCGGTTGAATGTGTAAGTGTTCTGGACGAAAGAGTTCAGGCGGTTGCTGTACAGGTGGTTCTTGGATTTGACCGTGTTGAACAGCAGGATCTCTGTCCCGGTATAAGGAACCGAATAACCCGCGGAATCAATCATTTCCCATTCCGATATCTGGTCGTGTATGCGCTCATTCCTCCATTTGAGTCCCCATTTCAGGGTATTCCTTCCCTTTGTATGCGTTCCCAGGTGGGAAACGGAGTATACAAATGCATTCAGGTCGTTCCGGGCATGGTCATGCATCCCGCCTATCCCGATATTCAGGATACTGTCTCCGTAGGTTTCCGAGTCCAGGCGGTTGTCGAGTTCGTTGATCAGGTATTCTCCAAGTATGTCATAATTCTCCCTTTCGACGGAGGCATATGCTGAACCTATGATCTTCAGCGAAACTTCCTCCCTGGGGGTAAAGTGAAGGGTCAGGGCGCCCGTGTAGGCATCGAACCTGTCCTTTTCCTGTCCCTCGTAATAGATCACCAGGTTCAGGGGATTGTTGTAGGTTCCGAAATCGGTCCGCCTCGTTTCCGGCATGAAATGGAAACGG
>CBFDEE010000083.1:0-8932 GCA_965603745.1 uncultured Bacteroides sp.
TGGAATTGCTCAAGGTATCAGGTTTTAATAAACAAGTTCCGCTATTACCCTGTCAAGTGCAAACAGGTCATAGTCTCTTCCGGTGATAACACCCTCCCTGTCTATAAGGTAATATGCCGGAAGTTCGGTAACATTGTACAGATAGATAATATTTGACTGGGGATAACTTAATTCGCTTACATTGATCCAGGGCAGTTCATCATAACGGATGGCTGCCTTCCATTTGTTCAGGTCATTATCAAACGATACCTGGTAAATTTCGAATCCCCTGTCATGGTATTTCTCATACAATCTTTTAAAATCCTTATTAAGAGTCACGCTGGGTTCATTCCAGGATGCCCAGAATGAGACCAGTATTACGTTGCCTTTCAGGGAGGAGAGCGAAATGGAATCACCATCCGGATCCGGGAGCCGGATATCGGGTATTGAAGAAGGGATCACGTTCACGATCTTCTGCAATCTTTGTGCATTGAAATCATGTTCAAGATTGGCCGCATCCATCTTGAGTGATTTTACGTATTCTGACTCCGGGTAGAGGGTATCCAGTGCTGTACTGGTGATCTTGAGCAATTGAATATCCTTGTCTTCATTCAATACGAAAACATCATCGTTATCCTTCTGGTAGAGCGCATAGATCGCCGCCATGGATCCCATATGCTCCAGGACAAATTTGATGCTGTACCTTCGCTGATCATTAATGACCTTCTTATATGCCATGCGGATTTCCTCCATCCTCTCATCTCCTGGATCCGGATTTTCCTTTACAATGACCGCCAGTGAATCGACACTTTTATTCGTCCTGGCCATCCTGGTATTGAGTTGCTGGAGGTAAAGGGATTCCTCCGATCCGCTGATTTTATAATCTGTGGAGAATTCGGCCAGGCTGGTCCGGATCTCAGCAGTTTCTCCGGGATGAAGCAATAAGGGGATGATATTTTGATTCCCGATATGCAGGTTGTAGAATGTGGGTACCCCGATACGGTCCTTGAACACGAAACTGCCGTTTTTTTTCAGCCGTATGGAGTCGACCTTCCGGATCTCTCCGATCATCTGTTCATCGAGGTAGATCTTTTCACGGTCTCCATTTGCAACGGTGCCCCTGACACGTGTCTGCTCACCCCTGGAGCAGGATATGATAAACAGGACAAAAAAGAGCCAATATAGATTTCTCATGCCTATTGATTAAGTATTTCTTCCAGTTTACTGCCAAGCTGTCCGCCCCTGAGATTGTGGGCCATTATCCTGCCTTCCCTGTCAATCAGGTAATTCATGGGTATACCCTGGATGTTGAATACAGGGACCACAATCGAGTTCCAGTACTGCAGGTCGCTCACATGGACCCAATCGAGTTTGTCATCATTGATGCCCTTAATCCAGGCGGATTTGCTGCGGTCCAGTGAAACCTGGTAGATCTCAAAACCCTTGTCCCTGTATTTTTTGTGGTTTATAACAAGGTTTGGATTTTCATGCCTGCAGGGAGCACACCAGGAAGCCCAGAAATCAAGCAGCACAATTTTACCCCTGAGTGAGGACAGCAGGATCGTATCTCCCTCAGGTGAGGGCAGTGCAATTTCGGGAACCTCTGCACCGATTCCCAGGCGGGAGGCAGAAAGGATCTCCATCTCCCTTTTTTGGCGGAGCTCTTCGACCTGCCGGTGCAGATCCTGTACCGCATCAGATTCAGGGTACAGCATGTTCAGGGAAGAATCGACCATGGCAAAATACCTGAAATCTTCTTCCGGGTCGAGGAGGTAGTGCCGGGGACCTATCTGCTGGTAGAGAGCCATCAGGCTGGCCTGTGAGTGGAGATTCTCCTCGATGAACAGCAATGTAAATTCTCTCTGTGCATTGATAATACTCTCATAGACGGTGTCCAGTCCGGCTTTGATATTTTCAAAATACTGTCTCTGCAAACTGTCGTTATAGATCTTGCTCAGGCGCCTGATCCTTTCCATGGTTCGGTTCTGCTCGCTTGTCAGTTCACGAATGAGCCGCGATTCATCAGAACCTTCAACATGGTAGGTCCCGGGAAGGTCCAGCGCATCTCCCGAGAGACTTATCTGCTCACCTGTCCTTGCCAGGAGGTACACGTAGTCACCCGAACGGGTGTGCAGGGCATAGAATCTTGGTTCAGCAGAAATGCCGCGTAGTATATAAGAACCGGAACTGTCGCACATGCTTGAGTCTACCGGGATCAGGTCACTGCTGGTCATTTCTTCCAGGTAGACCATCTGCCCGGCGGCATTCCTGAGTTCCCCGCTGACGGTAAATCCCTTTTCCTCCCCGGTGCAGGACCAGAGCAGGAGGAGGACTGTAATAATAGTAAAACTCCTGATATTCATTATTTCCTTTTTTCGAGTTCCTTGATGATCAGTTTATTTGCCCTGGCAGGATCGGCCTTTCCTCCCGAGAGTTTCATGACCTCTCCCATGAACAGTCCCAGCAGTCCCTTTTTCCCCTTATGGTACGCTTTGATCTTTTCAGGGTATTTATCTAACGCATCTTTCACGTGTTTCATTATAACGTCTTCGGCGGACTCCAGCAGCAGGTCCATCTCCCGGGCCAGTTCCCCCGGTTCCCTTTCAGGTGAATCGATCATGGCAGGGAACAGTTTCTGTTGTGCCGAAGTATTACTGACAGTGCCGTCTGAAGTCAGACGGATCAATGCCTGCAGTTTTCCCGTGTTTATCGGGAATTCCTCTATCCCTACCCGGTTTTCATTCATCCATGATTTCACAGGTCCGAGTATCCAGTTGGCAACCGATTTTGGGTCTGTTCCACCGGCCAGCTCTTCAAAATAGGCAGCCAGCGGGGCTGATTCAACCAGGGTCTCGGCATCCTGATGGCTGAGCCTGAACCCGGAGGTGAATTCACGATAAAGATCGTTCGGGAGCCGGGGCAGACCGGCCCTGATCCGTGAGATCATTTCTTCCGGGATCCTGACCGGGTTCAGATCCGGTTCGGGGAAATAACGGTAATCATCAGCGTCCTCCTTGCTTCGAAGGGGAAAGGTCAGGTTTCGCCGGTCGTCATAGCTGACCGTTTCCTGGACCACCTGCTCCCCTTTTTCCAGGACCTCAACCTGCCGCCTGATCTCATACTCAATGGCTTTACGGACATTACTGATCGAGTTAAGGTTCTTGATCTCAGTCCGTGTTCCCAGCCTGGCTACCGACCTGGGTTTCACCGACACGTTGGCATCGCATCTGAGACTGCCTTCTTCCATATTCCCGTCGCATATATTAAGGTAACGAACGATCCTCCGGATCTCCCCCAGGTAAGCCTGTGCTTCTTCAGCACTTTTCAGGTCGGGCTCGGTTACGATCTCCAGTAGCGGAACCCCCGCACGGTTCAGGTCTATACAGCTCGCATCCGGCTGCTGGTCATGCAGGCTTTTTCCTGCATCCTCTTCAATATGAATGCGGGTAAGACGTATTTTCCTTTCCTCCCCGTGCAGGCGGATCACTACATGTCCCCCTTCACATACGGGATACTCATGTTGTGATATCTGGTATCCTTTTGGGAGGTCGGTATAGAAATAGTTCTTTCTGGCAAAATACAATTGTGGAGCAATCCTGGAATGGCATGAAAGTCCCAGTTTAACGGCATGCTCTACAACTTTTGCGTTCAGCCTGGGAAGGCTGCCTGGATGCCCCAGCGAAATAACGGAAACATTATGGTTTGCATCCGATCCGAATGTGTTCGGATCAGCCGAAAATGCCTTGCTGATGGTATTCATCTGCGCATGCACCTCGAGACCGATGACTGCCTCATATTTGTCCGTCTTCTGCAGGGGAATGTATGGATTTTATTACGTTTGCGAAGATAAGTATTTTTGCCGGACAAGGACAATTGAATGGCCTTTGGCAGCCGGGTGATTTATTTAACTTAAAATTAAGAAAAAGGGCAGTCAAAAAATTGAATATTTAATTCCTTTTACTGATATTTACAGACTTTTTTTGGATGTCCGGAGTTAATTTTTTAATTTGTTGAGAATTAAGTATTTGCAGAATATATATACGGATGAGTTATATACAATTTGATAAGAACCAGCTGATCAACCTGGAGTATTCCCTCGACAAGGAAATAATCCGGTCAAACCGGGCGGGTTCCTATGCATCCATGACCATCATCGGATGCAATACGCGCAAATACCATGGACTTCTGGTTTTGCCACTGGACCAGCTCGACGGGGAAAAGCACGTATTGCTTTCATCACTTGATGTTACGATCATCGAAAAGGACAAGGAATTCAATCTCGGGGTCCGGAAATACGAGGGAGACAATATCCTTCCGAAGGGACATAAGTATGTCAGGGATTTCGAGGCCGAAACCATAGCCCGGACCACCTTCCGCATAGGAAGCATCGTGCTGGTCAAGGAGAGCCTGCTTGTCGAGAAGGAACAGCAGATCCTGATCAGATTCTCCCTGGCCGAGAGCCAGGGTTCCATCAAACTGCGCTTCAAGCCTTTTCTTGCGTTCCGGAATGCCCATATACTGAGCAAATCCAACCTGTATGCCAACACCAGGATCCGAAATGTTGCCAACGGCGTTGCTTCCCGGATGTATGAGGGTTACCCTGAGCTGTTCATGCAGTTTTCCAAAAAGGCGGAGTATGTTCATGTACCGGACTGGTATTATAACATCGAGTACATGAAGGAAATGGAACGTGGATACGCCTACAAGGAGGACCTGTTTGTACCTGGCTATTTCGAACTGTCCATGAAAGCCGGCGAATCCGTCATTTTTTCAGGGAGTACAAGGGAGTCCGCCACTGCCAGCCTTAAGCGGAGGTTTGACAGCGAACTGGCCAAGCGGATTAAGAGATCAAGCTTTTATAATTGCCTTGTTAACTCCGCACAGCAATTCATCGTAAGAAAGGACCGGAAGACAGAAGTGATCGCAGGTTTCCCCTGGTTCGGCACATGGGGGCGTGATACTTTCATTGCCCTTCCCGGACTGAGCATCGCCATCCGCGACCGGGATTCATTCCTGTCGGTTATGGATACAATGGCTAAAAAACTGGATCACGGCCTGTTTCCCAACATGGGAAAAGAAGATGATCCTGCCTATAACTCGGTGGATGCTCCCCTCTGGTTTATCTGGGCCCTGCAGCAATTCCATATATATGATCCGGAATTTGATATCTGGAAAAAATACGGCAGGCATATTAAGCATATCCTCACCCATTTCAGGAATGGTACGCTTTTCAACATACATATGCAGGAGAACGGCCTGATCCACGCCGGGGAAGAATTCAAGGCCCTTACCTGGATGGATGCAGTGGTGTATGATACTCCGGTGACACAGAGGGACGGGAATCCGGTCGAGATCTCAGCCCTCTGGTACAATGCAGTCAGGTTTGCCCTGGAATTGGCCGAAGCTGCAGGGGACAAACGCTTCACCGGGCAGTGGAAAGGGATCCCGGGACTCATAGAGGAATCCTTTGTACCTACATTCTGGTATGAAGAGAAGGCTTACCTGGCTGATTGTTACAGGGACGGGAGGCAGGACATATCCGTACGCCCCAACCAGGTTATTGCGGCGGCCATGAAATATTCCCCCCTGAGTATGGAAATGAAAAAATCTATCCTGGATGTGGTTGAGAAGGAGCTTCTGACTCCCAGGGGACTTCGGACGCTTTCGCCGAAGAATTCTGCCTATAAGGGGGTGTATTCAGGAAACCAGGAAAGCAGGGATGAAGCATATCACCAGGGGACCGTATGGCCGTGGCTGCTGGAACATTTCTGTGAAGCATACCTTCAGATCCATAAACAGTCGGGGCTGTCTCTTGTTAAGAAGCTCTACTACGGATTCGAAGAGGAAATGAACGAAAACGGAATCGGTTCCATCTCGGAGATCTATGACGGTGATCCACCGCATAAGGGCAGGGGAGCCATATCACAGGCCTGGAGCGTGGCGGCGCTCCTGCGGATCCGGAGAATGATAAAGAATTACAGTAAAACCGGGTAAATAAGTTTACTGCGTATGAAGGTACTTATGTTTGGATGGGAGTTTCCGCCCCATATCTCAGGGGGACTTGGAACGGCTTGCTACGGGCTGACCAACGGCATGTCATTTCTTGATGATGTGGAGATCCTGTTCGTCGTGCCAAAGGCCTTCGGGGATGAGGCCCAGTCCAAAATCAGGCTCCTGGGGGCCAATGATGTACAGCTCAGCAAACGAAATCCGTACTATAAAAAACTTCTTGAAAAGATCCGGTTCCTGGAGGTGGATTCCAATATTGTTCCCTATTCAGACCCTGAAGATTTTTTCAACCAGGTATCTGAAGATAAGGAAGGAAGGAAAAAGTATATTCATACCCATTTCAGCGGGAAGCTTGAATTCACGGGCAAATACGGAGAGAACCTTTTCCAGGAGATAGCAAATTACGCGGTGATCGCTTCGGAGATCGCCGCAAATTACGACTTTGATGTGATCCATTCACACGACTGGCTGACCTACCCGGCCGGCATGGCAGCCAAACAGGTTTCCGGGAAGCCCCTGGTCGTACATGTGCATGCAACGGATTTTGACAGGAGCGGGGGGAATGTCAATCCCGGTGTTTACGATATGGAAAGAACCGGGATGCATGCTGCCGATAAGATCATTTCCGTTAGCAACCTTACCCGTAATACCGTTATCCACAACTACGGGATAGACCCTGACAAGGTGGTTACCGTATATAATGCCGTCGATCCTGTGGTCCAGAAAGAGAATATCGCGGTCAAAAAGGGATACGATGAGAAGATCGTTACCTTCCTGGGGAGGATCACCATGCAGAAAGGTCCGGAATATTTTATCGAGGTAGCTAAAAAGGTCCTTCAGAAAATGGATAATGTTCGTTTCGTAATGGCCGGAAGCGGAGATATGATGATCAAGATGATCTGGCATGCAGCCTCCCTGAGGATCATGGATAAATTCCATTTTACCGGTTTCCTCCGGGGAGATGATGTTTACCGCATGTTTTCCATGACAGATGTTTATGTCATGCCATCGGTTTCGGAACCCTTCGGTATCTCTCCCCTTGAAGCCATGCAGTCGAATGTGCCCGTGATCATATCACACCAGAGCGGGGTTTCCGAAATTCTGAAACACGCACTGAAGGTGAATTTCTGGGATATTGATGCCATGGCAGATGCCATTTACGGCATACTGAACTATGACGCACTTTCAGAAGTGTTCAAGAAATACGGCAAGGAAGAAGTGGATAACCTGAAGTGGGAAAACTCGGCACGGAGGGTAAGGGATATTTATGCATCGGTTTTGTAAAATGAATTAATCAGCAGCTCATGAGTACACTCTGTCTTTATTTTCAGGTTCATCAGCCATTCCGGTTCAGGAGGTACCGGTTCTTCGATATCGGAAACGAACATTACTACTATGATGATTACAGTAACGAGAGCATTTTCAGGAAAGTAGCTGAAAAATGCTACCTGCCTGCAAACCAGTTATTGCTTGAACTGATTAATAAATACAACGGCAGGTTTAAAGTGGCATTCTCCATATCCGGGATCGCACTGGACCAGATGGAACTTTATGCGCCGGACGTACTGGCCAGCTTTAAGTCCCTCGCCGAAACAGGGCAGGTTGAATTCCTGGCCGAAACAAATGCACATTCCCTGGTAGCCCTGAAGGATGAAAATGAATTCAAAAATCAGGTCAGGGAGCACGGGGAGAAGATAAAAAAGCATTTCAACCAGGCACCGAAGGTATTCCGCAATACCGAACTCATTTATTCAGACGAGATCGGAGCCATGGTTTCAAGGATGGGTTATGAAGCCATGCTGACAGAGGGCGCCAAACACATACTTGGATGGAAGAGCCCGAATTACCTGTATTGCAATGCCATTGATCCGAAACTGAAGATCCTGCTTAAGAATTTCAAACTGAGCGACGATATTGCCTTCAGGTTCTCTGACCGGGGATGGGCCGAGTTTCCCCTGACGGCGGAAAAATTCGTCGGCTGGCTGAAGGAGATCGGGAAAAAGGAAGAGACGGTGAACCTGTTCATGGATTACGAGACCTTCGGAGAGCATCAATGGGAAGAAACCGGGATCTTCGAGTTCCTCAAGAGCATTCCCGAAACAGTATTCGCCAACTCTGATTTTACCTTCAGTACCCCTTCCGAGGTAGCCCGGAATCTGCAGCCGGTATCGGCCATCCAGGTACCGTATCCTGTTTCCTGGGCCGACGAGGAGCGGGACCTTACAGCATGGCTTGGGAACGAATTGCAGGAAGAGGCTTTCAACCGTTTGTACGATCTGAGCGATAAACTGAAAAAAGTCGACGACCCGGTCCTTGAGAAGGACTGGAATTATCTCCAGGTCAGCGATCACCTTTATTATATGTGCACGAAGTTCTTCTCCGATGGTGCTGTTCATTCCTATTTCAATCCATACGATACGCCCTACGATGCATTCATCAACTACATGAATGTACTCAGTGATTTTACACTGCGGGTCAATGCCGCCGTCCCGAAAACCAGCGTTGAGAAAGAAATCTCCAACCTGACGGGGATAATTCAGGAAAGGGATGATATCATAGGGAAATACGAACAGGAGATCTATGAGCTGAACAAACAATTGCTGAGCGGTAAGCCTGAACCTGCCGGCACAAAAAAACAGGCTGCCGCTAAGAAAGCTGCAGCGGGCACTGTGAAAAAACCATCGGCTGCTAAGAAAGCTGCAGCGGGTACCGCAAGGAAGGCAGGTACCGTTAAAAAAACAACAGGAACTGCGGGAGCGAAGAAAGCGGGAACTGCGAAGAAGAGTCCTGCCGGGAAAAAGCCGGCCGGAAACAAGAAGTCCTGAATCACACTGGCTGATTATCAGGCACATAATTATAATTTTCAATTTCAAATATGGCAAAGCAATCAATTTCACCAGACTACTTATTTGAAGTCAGCTGGGAAGTATGCAATAAAGTTGGA
>CBFDEE010000084.1:0-8880 GCA_965603745.1 uncultured Bacteroides sp.
GACAGAACCATGAATTACGAGATGGAAATGAAGATCCCGAGGTCGGAACTCGGGAGTACAGCCCAGTCAGCCCTGAATGAACTATCTTCTCTCGCCGCGAACCAGGGCGTAAAACTGGATCCGGGGGAGACCATAGATGTTAAATTCATGGTAACCGGGACCTTTGATGATCCGAAAGTTCGGCCCAGTTTCGAAGAAAGCACGAGGAAGGTGAAGGAGGAAATAAAGGAACAGGTAAAGGAACAGGTGCAGGAGGTGGTCGAGCAGAAAGTGGAAGAGGTTAAGGAGGAAGCCAGGGAGGAGATAAACCGGGAGGCTGAAAAGATCATGGCCGATGCCCGGGAACAGGCTGAGAGGGTGAAGTATGAAGCCAAGCTGGCCGGGGAAGAGCTGGTTAAGGCAGCTGAAGCGGAAGGCAAAAGCCTGATCAAACAGGCCGGCAGCAACCCGATCAAGAAGATCGCTGCCGAGACCGCTGCCAAAACCCTGAATTCAGAAGCGGAGAAAAAGGCGAAGAAACTCGAGGAAGAGGCAGCTGACAAGGCCGATAATATTATGAAGGAAGCCCAGGAAAAAGTCGATAAACTTAAATGATCCCGGGAAGACTGATTCCAGTCAGACTTCAGGACATAAAAAAACCCCGGTGTTTCCGGGGTTTATTATTTCATATCTCCAAAGGTACTTGTCTTCTATTCTGCATTTTCGACCGGGGACTTCTTCACTTCCCCGTTTCCTGTTGCAGAGGTCATTCTTTTTTCCTGTATACGGGCTTTCTTACCGGTCCTGCCGCGGAGGTAAAAAATACGTGCCCTGCGTACATGTCCACTTTTGTTAATATCAATTTTCTCGATAAACGGGGATGAGATGGGGAAGACCCTTTCCACGCCTATGTTACCGGACAATTTGCGTACGGTAAAAGTTTCGGAAATGCCTGATCCCCTGCGCTGCAGAACAACGCCGCGGAACTGCTGTATCCTTTCCTTGTTCCCTTCCCTGATCTTATAATGAACAGTGATCGTATCGCCCGCTCTGAACTCCGGGAAATTGTTATCCCTGGCAAATTCCTTTTCAGCTGTCTTTAGTAAATCCATCGTAATAATAGTTACGTAACCCTCAAATTTTACAGAGCGCGAATATACAAATATTTTTTCAGAAAATTCCGGTAATCAAGTAACTTATTAACAACCCAATTAGCAAATTCCCGGCACGGCCATTACCTTGTCTGAAAACCAGCCTGTGTTCGTTCACCTTCAGCCCGCCGGCTCATTTCATACAGGACTACTCACGTAAGCAGCGGGGTCCCATTGGATGCTAATGTCCGTCCCCGGTAACCTTCAGTTTATCGCCGGTCTTCTCGACGATCTTTTCATACCACCAGTCCGGGTACCCTGGCTGGTCAGGCATAACAGGTATATTGCCCCCCATTCCGTTATACTGGAACTCCCCGTTGATCTCTTTCTTGACATTCCCGTCAATGTATTTCACGAGCAGGAACTCACCCAGTTTTTTCCACTTCCTGAAAGTCTGCTCACCGGCAGAAACAGAATAATCGGTGATGAAATCACGGGCCAGTTGGGCATCTTTTCCATGGAGTTCAAGCGCTGCCTTATCGACCGCTGCCGTGTTACTGATGTATTTTGTTTCCAGTTCGGCCTGCAGCTTTTTAACGTCCACGGTCATGAGATCGTACCTCAGGTAGCAGAAATTGGATACGAAATTGAAGGCCCAGAAGGCGGAGGTGGGAGAGTAGGTCAGCATATCCCCGTTGCCTTCGGCATATGGTTCCGGTATACGCTGCATCCCGCAGTACATCGGAGTATAAACAGTTGTTGAGGCATCGTCGATCCCGAACCAGATGATCCCGCCGATCGGGTCGGGCAGCCAGTTCCTTGATTCGGTTATAAAGGAGAATCCGGTCTGCTGGGTGGCAATGGCTCTCTCGTTGCAGTATTGCTGGTCGCCGACGGACCAGGTCAGGGGCCTCCAGCGGTAGGGAAGGCGGTAGGGACCGGCGCCTATATCATCGGTCATGTCAAGGGGGGTACCTTCAAAATGGTCGCGCATGAATCCCATCAGGTCGGCGGCCGTTAACTTGTGTTCCGGCTTGATCCACAGGGGCATCCTGTTCTCAAGGTTTTCGCCTTTTACATAATCCAGGTACTGATCCATTCCCCCGGTTATTTTCTCGAAGAAGGACCATACCCTGGCATCGCAGAACCTTGCACCTCCGAAGTCAACAGGAGCATAGGTATCAGAGAAACTGAAATCCTTGTCTTTTCCCTTGTAATATCCCATTTCCCTGGCAAAGGAGATAACATCCTGCGCGTAAAGGCAGTTATCGGGATCATCCATTGGGAAGGTCCTGATCCTGGCCTGGTTTGCATGAGCGGACACGTAACCGTCCGGTATGCGCTGTGCAACCCAGACAGCACCTGTGTTCCCCGGACCCTTGCCGATCATTTCCATGATCCAGACTTCATTCTTATCTGAAATGGAGAAGGATTCACCTAAGCTGCAATAACCGTATTTACTGACAAGGTCACCCATGGTCAGGATTGCTTCACGGGCCGTCTCAGCACGCTGGAGTGTCATGTACATAAGGCTGCCGTAATCGATAATGGCGGTCGTATCAACCAGTCCCGGCCTGCCGCCGTAGGTAGTCTCACCGATGGCAACCTGGTGTTCGTTAATATTGCCCACTACGGAATAGGTATGCTGTACCTGCGGGATTTCCCCGAGGAGTTTACCGGTGTCCCATTCATATACCTTTACCATGGTCCCGGCCGGGTAATCTCTCGCCGGACGGTAATACAATTCCCCGTACAACACGTGTGAATCCGCAGCATAGCTTATCATAGTGGCCCCGTTTACTGAAGCCCCACGAGTAACCAGGAAGTTGGTACAGGTGCTGGCGCTCTGGTTTAATGCAGCACTCAGGCCCAGTACCAGAGTAAGTTTAAGTAATCTTTGCATGTGTCTGTGATTTTTTGATCTGACAAAAATAGATTCTTTTGAAATCCCTGCAACATACAGGGCGATTTTTACGCCCATATTGTGCAACATCTGCCCGGTTTTCCTGTCTGTTAATATGGCTTTAACAGTAATTTTAGGTTTTGTCTTAAATATTTGTTAAAGTGGTATTTGCGAGATAATTAATTATGCCGGCTGGCGTATTTTTAAAGTGAAGAATGTGAATAGGTTCATTTTTAAGATATTTTAACATTTATTCACAAACAAAAAGATAGTTTTTGCGTTATTAATACAAGACGCTTAAAAAAATAGGTTTAGGTTAATTAGGTTTAGTGGTTAGTGTTTTTAGTTAGTAATTAGGGTGAAAAGGGGCTGTCTCAAAAGGGGCAGCCTCTTCTTTTTTACCCTTCCGGGTCAGAATTAATTAGAACGGCACTTCAAAATTTCCAGATAACAAATTTTGGCAGGTGCCTTTTAAAATTAAATCATGACCATAAAATAGTAACGTAAACTGTTGATAATTAGTTAAAAAAGAAGGGGGATGCCTCCCCCTTCAACACCTTCAAGTTGTGTAACTTGAAGTATGCAAAATAAACGTAACTCAAAGGTAGTCTTTAAGGATTACAATCCCAACCAAATGATGCTACTTCCACCTTCATTGGAAGAGATGATACCCGAGAACCACCCGGTTCGCGTTGTTAACCAGGTCATTGATACCATTGATCTTGATCCTCTGCTTTCGAAATACAAAGGAGGAGGCTGTTCGAGCTATCACCCCCGGTTAATGCTCAAAGTATTAATCTATGGCTATTTGACCAATACCTACTCCAGCCGGAAGATCGAAGAAGCTTTACATCAGAATATCCACTTCATGTGGCTAAGCGGGATGCAACGTCCTGATCACAATACCATCAACCGCTTCCGGGGAGATCGCCTGAAGAGCATTTTTAAAGAAGTCTTTGCCCAGGTTGTTCAGCTGTTGATTGAATCGGGCCATGTCAATCTGAAGGAGGTGTATACAGACGGAACCAAGATCGAAGCGAATGCCAACCGCTACACCTTTGTCTGGGGCCGGGCCATCAAGACCAACAGGAACAGGATACAGCGTCAGCTCAAGGAACTCTGGTCCTATGCTGAGAGTGTGGCCAGAGAGGAGCTGGAGAACAATGAACCTGACGAGTTCGAACAGATCAATGCTGAGAAGGTAAAACAGACCATTGAAAAAATCGACAAGGCACTTGCAGACAAGCCCGTGGATAAGAAGGTCAAGCAAAAGCTGAACTACGCGAAGAAGAACTGGCCGCAGAACCTGGATAAGTATGACAAACAGGAAAAGCAGATAGGGAACCGTAAGAGCATGTCAAAAACAGATCCGGATGCCACGTTCATGCGCATGAAAGAAGACCACATGCTCAATGGCCAACTAAAACCGGGATATAACTGGCAGATAAGCACACAAAACCAATACATACTGGACTATACCATCCATCAGGATCTTGCCGACACCTCTACACTGCCTGCTCATGTTAACTCTCTTGTTGAAACCCTGGGAGATACCCCCGATACTATTGTAGCCGATGCCGGTTACGGATCCGAGCAGAACTATGAATACCTGGAAAACAAGGGTATTGAAGCTTTTGTTAAGTACAACTACTTCCATAAAGAACAGACAAAGAAATGGAAAGAAGATCCTCGTCGTATTGAGAATCTTCACTATAATCCAGATATAGATTGCTACTACTGTCCTATGGGTCAGCCGATGAATTTTATGTACACAAGAAAGGACAAAACAGCCCTTGGATATGAGCAGACTAAGAAGGTGTACCAAGCGCAAAATTGCAAGGGTTGTCCAATGCGAGGAAGTTGCCACAAAGCCAGGGGTAATCGAAAAATCGAGGTAAATCCAAGACTTATCGATTACAAGGAAATCATAAAGCAGAGATTAAACAGTGAAAGGGGGAAAGCTTACCGAAGTCAAAGACCTGTAGAGCCAGAAGCTGTATTTGGTAACATTAAAAACAATCAGGGCTTCAGAAGATTTATGCTTCGGGGCTTAGAGAAAGTAGAAATCGAAGCTGGATTGCTCTCCTTGGCCCACAACCTTGCAAAACTTGCCAATTAAGGGCCGTATTATATCTTCTAAAGTTGAGAACGGTCCCATAAAACACTCGAAGAGGATGTTAAACAAGCCGCATGACCTGTTTTGCGAAGCAAAATATGTAGCGGCGTTTTAATATCCTCGGAGAGAAAAAAAAGGGACCGACTCAATTTGATATGAGACGGCCCCTTTTTTTTATTCACCTGGCCAGCATCAGGTCGACAATGGCTGCCCGGTCGGGATCTTCGATGTGGTTATCCGGATTTTTACCCTTGCACTGGTTTTTGTTCATGAGATCCAGGATTTCTTTTCTTTTTTCCTCGTCCAGGCCAATGTCCTGAAGGCGGACCGGACAGCCGATACTGCGGAAGAAATCCTCAAATCTTTCAATGGTACTCCCGGCGTCGGGATTTTCAAAGAGGCGGCTGCCCAGCTTTTCGAGCCTCGGGCTTATCCGGGGACTCATATGTTTCATCCATGCGGGGAAGACAATGGTCAGGGAAGCGCCATGGGGGGTGTCGTAAAGGAGGGACAGCTGATGCCCGAGGGAATGGCTGGTGAAGTCACCGTTTGCCCTTCCTGGGGTAGTCAGGCCGTTCAGTGCATTGGTGGCTGCCCACATGATCCGGGCTCGGAGAAGGTAATCATCGAGGTTTTCCATGAGCTGGGGACCAAATTCCATGGCTTCCTGTATAATGCTTTCCACGAAGCGGTCGGAGAGGCTTGCATCCCCCCGGCCGAAATATACTTCCAGCGCATGGGCAACCAGATCGGCAATGCCGTATGCAGTCTGGTTTTTAGGAACGGTTATGGTATAGGAAGGATCAAGGAAGGAGTGCCTGGGGAACATGCTGGGATGCCTGTACCCGAACTTCTCCCTGGTCCGGTCGTTCTGCACCACTCCGACCGAATTCATTTCGGTTCCGGTGGCCGCCAGTGTAAGGACGGCAACCAGGGGCAGCGCTTCCCGGATTTGTACCCTGCCCTTCATGACGTCCCATCCGCTGCACTCCATGGCGATGCATACAGCGATGACCTTTGCTGAATCAATGGCTGATCCGCCTCCGACCGCAACGACAAGGTCGGCCTTATGTTCCCTGCCAAGGGCTGCTGCAGCATCCACATCCCCGACAACGGGATTTGGTTTGATCCCGCCGTATTCAATGATATCCATTCCGGCCTTTTCAAGCTGATCCTTTGTATCGCGGTAACTGCCGTTCCGCATAACGGAGCCTTTGCCGTACACCAGCAGGGCACGGCTGCCCAGACCGGATGCATCCCTGCCGAGTCTCCGGACCACTCCTTTGCCAAAATGCAGTTTAGTGGGATTATAGGCAATGAAATTTTCCATGTGTATGAAACTTTATGATCCGAATATAATAAAAATGACAGATGCAGGACCGGTGGAAGGGATTCAGGGAGTGAAGATCACACCGCAGCAGCTGTCACGTTCTGCTCCTGTAACGCTTGCATAACAGTTGGTCTCCTCCCGCAGACGGAGCAGTCCGAGAAAAGCAAACACCATCGCTTCCTTGAATTCAACCAGTTCCGGACCGGGAACAACTATCTCTGAACGGCTGTGATGTATGATCCTTTCGATTAGGAAAGCGTTGTACGCCCCTCCGCCCGTGACCAGGACTTTTGAGTGGGTTTTAATCTGACTTGATATCTGCTGGGAGATGTGCTCATACAGGGTTCTCAGGATATCCGTGACCGGCAGCCGGAATTCATTCAGAACAGGGAATACCTCCGATTCAAGCCACTCACGGGAGAGGGAACCCGGTCCCCCGGAGCTGTAATAGGGGATCTCATTCAGCCGTTCGAGAAGGGGCAGGCTGAGACTCCCGGACCGGCCTGCTTTCCCGTCATGGTCGAAGGGGAGCGCCAGTTCGCGGGCAAAATGATTCAGGATGGTGTTTACCGGGCATATATCCCTTGCCAGCCGGATGGAATCCTCTTTGAAGGAAATATTAGCAAAACCGCCCAGGTTCAGGCAGTAATCGTACTCCCCGAATAAAAATTCATCTCCAACCGGCACCAGCGGAGCTCCCTGTCCCCCGTGAAGCATGTCCAGCTCTCTGAAATTCCCTATCGTCCGGATCCCGGTTGAGGCTGCGATGACCTGGGGATTACCTATCTGGCAGGTGAATGCGCTTTCGGGCTGATGAAAAACGGTGTGTCCGTGTGAGGCTATAAGCCCGGTTTCGATGCCGCAGGATGCGACCGCCGAAAGGGCATGTCCGGCGATGAATTCACCATACTCCCTGTCCAGCATCTGAAGCTCAAGCCCGGATAAATGTGGGGCAGTCCCCAGTCTCCCCGTCCACCCCGAGTCATAGGGAACCGTTCCGGTGTAAAGGATCCGGTATGTCCAGAACTCCCCCTTTGCTTCGAAGGAGCAAAGAGCCAGGTCAAGTCCGTCCAGGGAAGTCCCCGACATGATTCCGAGGATATTCATGGCATTACCAGTAAAACGTTGCGTAATAGTATGCTATATTCTCTTTATTATCGGTGATATACAACTCAAGTTCATGCTCACGGCCCGATTCCAGGCGTTCGGGATCGAAGCGGTAAAACACAAGATCGTTCTTGGTATCGTATTCAAACAGGACCCATTCATTGTCAATATAGCCTTCATAGGATTTGATCCCGGATGTTTCGTCTGTTACCGTAAAGCGGATGGATTCCTTTTCGACCGGTTTTTCCGATCCGTCAAGGTCAAGGGAACGGATTTCCGGGGTGGTAGTATCGATCAGTACCAGGTACCGTCCGAATTCCCGGATCTGTGTTGTCAGCATACCTTCATTCCACTCACCGCCGGCGGCGCTGATCCCGTCATCGTCGCCTATGATGCCGATCAGGGCTTTTTCCATCAGTTCATCCGGGATATCCACCGGCCTGATGCTCAGGTCACAGGGCAGGTGGATGGGAGTAAAGGGATCGTGAAGGTTGTGGACAGGAGAATAGCTGTCTTTCAGCCTTTCCTCCTGAATGTATCTGAAATTCAGATCGGTGTAGAGGGCCCCCGCGGGGATGCCCAGGATAATGTCATCCCGCCTGAATTCGTTGTCCTCCATGCAGTCGAACTCTTTTACATGATCATTTTCGGCTGTAGATCCAGGCTGAGGGGGACTGCCTCCCTGCACCGTAAAGTTCAGCTCTGAGGTGTTCTCATAGGCATCCTCAAGGATAAACCTGAGCCTGTAGTACCTGGGTTCGGAAAAATCAAGTATGCCGTGATTCTCCACATACTGGTAGAGGTTCAGTTTATTATTGGGTTCAACGAAGGTTTTCTGTACCAGTTTTTTGTTCCGGAGTTTTTCTTCGTAATCAATATAGCTGTTGACATACCTGGCCTGGCTGAAGGAGAACCGGTCCATTTTCCATTCGTATTTCATCTCATCGTCCACCAGCATGCGGATCCGGTAGATCCCGCAGAGGTTATGTGCCCCGTTCAGGTAATCGAATGCTTCTATTCCGAAACCTGTCATGCCGTTTGCAGGGATCGTATCGCCGGTTTCCAGTAAATACCTTCCGCTGTCTGCCCTGACTTCCAGCCTGGTTTTCGCAGCAGAATGGGGGCTGATGCTGTTATGGTTCCACCGATAGACATAGAGGGAAAATATCTTAGGGGCTACAAGATCTTCGATGTCGAGCCCGAATTTCAGAACATTCATCGGTTCCTGTCCGGATGCGTCCCGGATCTCGAAATGCAGATGGGGACCGAAGGAATATCCTGATGTCCCCGAAAATGCAACCATCTCGCCTTTCTCTACCACCCATTCCTCTTTTTCCGGAAAGATATTCAGGGC
>CBFDEE010000085.1:0-8861 GCA_965603745.1 uncultured Bacteroides sp.
AAGCGGTAGGTCCCGGCGAAGGAACCGATATGGGGTGTCAGTATTGTGTTTTCCGTGAATTTTGTCAGGGGACCCGTATAGGGTTCGTGCTCAAAGACGTCGAGGGCTGCCCCGCCGACCTTCCCGCTTTCGAGTCCCCCCACAAGCGCATCCTCATCGATCAGTCCCGGTCTGGAAGTGTTGATAATGATCACACCCTCCTTCATCGAGGCGATCTCCTCCTCTCCTATCAGGTGGTAGTTTTCCTCACGTAACGGCATATTCAGTGTAATGATATCAGAATTCCTGACCAGGAAATCAAGGCTTACCATCTCGCAGAAATCGTGGGCCTGCACACCCGGATCGTATCCCATCAATCCGCATTCAAATCCTGAAAGCAGGGTGCTGACCCGTGTTCCCAGGATCTCGCAGCCGATGATCCCCACCATTTTCCCCCTGAGCAATCCCGTTACTTTCCTCTCCCAGCGACCGGTCCTCACAAGGTTGTCAAGCATGGCAAGCTTCCGGAGGAGGCTAAGTATGGTTGCAACCGTAAGTTCCGCGACGGGAACATCCGGGGCATGGTGGGTGCGGGTAACAGTGATCCCGAGCTTTTTGGCCGCCTTCTGATCGATGGTTTCGATATCGATCCCACACCGGGAGATCACTTTCAGGCTTCTGGCTGACTCGAGGACATTCGCAGTCAGGGGCTCGATGCCGGCAATAATGCCTACCGGGTCATGCTCCCTGATCAGTTTTTCAAGTCCTTTTTCGCTCAACCTTCCCCGCTGTGGATTCTTTATCAAGCGTATCGTATCAGGATACTCATTGTAGTTATAGCTTGAAGTATTGCATAATACATTTACCTGCTCAGCCATGGTATGTCGGTTTTCTGTAAGTTAGAAATGGTCCGGGGGATCCACCCGCAAATAAAATTACAAAATCCCCTGCCCTTTGTAAAGGAAAAATACATGTTACTCGGGTGAAATCTTTAATTTCGTTCCATGGTCCGGGAGATTAATAAGCTCGCAGAAAACCGCATTCCCTTCCTGATGATCGTGGATTTCGAGATGAAAATGCCCGTACTGTTCCCCCTTGACAGGCTGCCGGAAGATATCCTGTTCAGCACACCTGCACACCCTGGCAGGGGTAAGCCTGCCTTCCCCCCTGAGGGCATAGATTTCCATGCTGAACCCGTACCTTACAGCAGGTACCGCTCGGCCTTCAACACGGTCAGGGAAAATGCCCTGCTTGGGAATACCTACCTCACCAACCTGACCTTTCCCTCGAAGATCAGAACCTCCCTGACGCTTGAAGAGATATACAGGGTAAGCCGGGCAAGGTATAAACTGCTCTACAGGAATGAATTCGTAGTTTTCTCGCCCGAGATATTCGTGCAGATCATAGACGGGCAGATTTACTCATACCCCATGAAAGGAACCATCGATGCAGGTATCCCCGGGGCGAGGGAGATCCTGCTGAATGATGAGAAAGAGATGGCCGAACACGTGACCATTGTGGACCTGATCCGGAACGACATGAGCATACATGCCAGCGATGTGCGGGTAGAGAAATTCCGGTATGTCGACACCCTGCATACAAGCAACAAGAAGCTGCTGCAGGTAAGTTCGCGTATCAGGGGACAACTGCCGGGGGATTACCGCTCCCGTCTCGGGGAGATCATATTCTCCATGTTGCCGGCCGGCTCGGTCAGCGGTGCACCGAAACCGGAAACCCTGCGCATTATAAGGGAAGCCGAAGACGGGGACCGCGGCTATTATACCGGGATCATGGGATATTACGACGGCAGGGATTTTGACAGCGCCGTACTGATCCGCTTCATTGAAAACCGCGACGGCCAGTTGTTTTATCGCAGCGGCGGAGGCATTACTTTCCTGAGCGAACCGGAAAAGGAATACCAGGAACTTATTGACAAAGTCTATGTGCCGCTTGCTTGAAACCATAAAGATCGCAGACGGCCGGATCCGCAACCTGGAATACCATAACCGGCGGTTCAATAACAGCCGGAAGGCTTTGTTCGGGATTACTGGAGAGGAGGATCTTTCCTCGTTGATCCCGGTGCCGGATGACCTGGGACCCGGAGTATTCAGGTGCCGCCTGCTATACAGGGAAAAGATAGAAAAGATCGAATTCATCCCCCATACAGACCGTACCGTCCGCAGCCTGAAACTGGTCAGCGCTGATGATATAGACTATTCCTACAAATATGCCAATCGTGAACTGCTCGAAGCACTTTTTGACATGCGGGGTGAATGTGACGAGGTGCTCATTATTAAAAACGGGTTTGTAACGGATACATCTATCTGTAACGTTGTCTTCCGCAGGGCAGATGGCTCCTGGATCACCCCGGACACACCCCTGCTGAACGGGACCATGAGGATGTTCCTGCTGGAATCCGGCCGGATCATGGAGTCAGGCGTCCGGTGGGAGGATCTTGTTGAATTCACAGGCGCAAAAATGATCAATTGCATGACGGACCTGGAGAGCAGTCCCTTAATAAAAATGGAAAACATCATCGCCTGAAATTCATCTACCCTGAACCTTATACCCCGGATCTCATGAATCCCGGATCTCGTGCACCCCTGATCCCGTGAATCCCGTATCCGGGACCTTCTGAAATAACTGCCTGGCAAGGGCTGGCAGATTTTAACATTTCCGGAGCATACGATTTCTGCAGAAAAACTTGACAGAAACTTACGTTTATCGTATATTTGTACTGTATTCGTAAGTTTATACTTATATCGTATGAAGCGTAAACAACTGGTACATACCGCAAAGGACCTGTTTTTTAAATACGGAATCAAACGGGTAACGGTCGAAGAGATCTGCTCAAAGGCCAGTGTGAGTAAAATGACCTTCTACAAGCATTTTAAGAACAAGAACGAGCTGGTAAAAACGATGATCATCCAGATCACCGACGAGGCTATGGAAAAGTATAATACCCTTATGGCTAAGGATATCCCGTTTGAAGAAAAGGTACGGGAAACCATCCGGATGAAGTTCGAGGGAACAAACCAGATGAGCCGGGAATTCATGGATGATTATCTCCCGCATGCGGAACCCGAGATGCATCAATTCATCCACGAACGTGCTACGCAAACATTCGGACAGGTTGTCCGTGATTATTCAGAAGCCCAGAAAAAGGGGGAGATAAGGCAGGACATCAAGATCGAGTTTATCATGTGGTACCTGAACAAAATGCTTGACCTGATGGAGGACAAGGAACTGGAGAGGATGTATGAGAATCCCCAGGAAATGGTCATGGAAATGGTCAACCATTTCTTCTACGGCATCATGCCCCGTAAATAATGAGATGAAACCGGGATACACATATGGCATAATGGTACTGCTGGCCGGCTTAATGACTACCGGCAGGGCCCAGTCCACAGGCAGTTCCCGGTCCCTCGTCTTCAAGGGACAGGCTATCGGGTGGACCGTTGCGAGCCAGATGGAAGAGCCGGACGGATTGCCCGGGTCCGGGGACACGAAAAAGGTCTGGAGGGGACAGGCAGGATTGCGTTACCTGCCGGAACTGCAGCTGCAACTCCCCCTTAAGGAAAAATATACATTCGATGCCAAAGCCTCGGCAAATATCTGGGGATCAGCCCTGTACTGGTCCAACGACAGTATCCCGCTGGACGGCGACATAAAGCCTTTCCGGGCATGGATGAGGTTTTCGGGGGACCGCTTCGAAGTTCGTGGGGGACTCCAGAAGATCAATTTCGGCTCGGCCAGTATGCTCCGGCCCCTGATGTGGTTCGACCAGATCGATCCCCGCGATCCCCTGCAGCTGACCGATGGGGTTTGGGGGATCCTTGGACGGTATTATTTCCTCAACAACGCGAACATCTGGGTCTGGGGACTGTATGGTAATGATAATCCCAAGGGATGGGAGAAGATACCTTCCGTACGTAACAGGCCGGAATTCGGCTTCCGGGCCCAGATACCGGTCCCCGGCGGCGAACTCGCCACCACCTACCACTACCGTGTTGCAGATGCCGGAAAGGTACATACCATCCAGCCCGGGGAGAATGGGCATGTCAGGGAGAAACGCCTGCCGGTGGACGGCAAGTTTGATTATATACTCGGCTTCTGGTTCGAGGCCAGCATGGTCCACCAGGACATCCATATCCCCGAACTTAAATACCGCAGGGCTCTCAGCCTGGGACTCGATTATACCTTCGGGCTCGGCAACGGGCTGAACCTGATGACGGAAGTCTTTACCTATGGCAGTTCGGAGCAGCTGTTCGGCAGCGGGGAGGAAATATGGTTCTCAGCCCTGTCGGCCAACTACTCCTTTAATATTTTCAACAGCCTGAACGGGATCGTGTTCTATGACCTGACGAACGGTGACTTGTATAATTTCATTAACTGGTCCTGGCAGTTCGATAAATGGAGCTTCTATATCATGGGATTCTGGAATCCCCAGAGGTTTGATCTTTTTACGGGACTGGAAGGCGCCAATCTTTATGCAGGCAGGGGCCTGCAGTTTATGGCAGTGTTTAATCATTAATATAAATATGCACCCGGGCAGATAAAGGCTCATTCCGGGCGCAGGACAGAGCCAAATAAATAACAGAAATGGAAAACAATGAAATCGTAAAAATCAGCGGACTGATAAAACGCTATCCCATAGGGGGAGGGCATTTTACAGCCCTTGACGGGATTGATCTCAGCTTCGGTACCGGTGAGTTCGCGGGACTCGTGGGTCCCTCAGGTTCAGGGAAAACCACCATGCTTAACATCATCGGCTCACTTGACGTCCCAAGCGAGGGAAAGGCCGAAGTCCTGGGCCAATCGGTAGGGGATCTCTCACAGAAGAAGGCAGCCAGGCTCCGGAAAACTCACATGGGATTTATTTTCCAGACTTATAACCTGCTGCCGGTATATACGGTCTTCGAAAATGTGGAGTTCCCCCTTCTTCTCCTTGACATGAGTCACGGGGAAAGGAAAAAAGCCGTACTGGATGCCCTGGAATGGGTCGGCCTGTCGGACAAGATAAAATCACGTCCGGCCCAGCTCTCAGGAGGAGAATGCCAGCGGGTGGCCATCGCCCGGGCAATGGTTAAAAAACCGGTCCTGGTCCTGGCAGATGAACCCACGGCAAACCTGGATGCGGCCAATTCTCACCATATCCTTCAAACCATGGAGAAGCTCAATAAGGAACTGAAGACCACCTTCATCTTTGCCACGCATGACGATAAGGTGATCAAGTACCTGAAAAGAAAGATCTCGCTTGAAGACGGTAAGGTCGTTAAGGACGAAACCGCATAAACAATTAATAATCAAGTCATGACAGCAATAAAACTAGCATTGCGAAATCTTATCGGCGCAGGCCTGAGGACCTGGCTGAGTGTTTTTGTGCTTGCTGTAATCCTGATCCTGATCATCTGGCAATACGGAGTAATCGACGGATGGGACAGGATGGCCGTGAGGGATATGATCGCATGGGAGATTGGTGGGGGACAGATATGGACGGAGACATACGATCCCTTCGATCCCTTTACACTGGAGGACAGCCACAGGGTCCTGCCGCAATCATTCAATGAAGAAGTTGAAAAGGGAAATATGGCGCCCGTACTTATTACCCAGGCTTCCATATACCCCGGCGGCAGCATCATGAGTATCCTGCTCAAGGGAATCGATACCCGTCAACAGGTTTCCGAGCTCCCGACAGATAAATTACTGGGAGAACAGGAGGATATTCCGGCTATAATCGGTGCAACCATGGCCCGTGATACAAAACTGAACATCGGTGATTATCTCACAGTCCGCTGGAGAGATGTGGACGGCACCTTCGATGCCACCGAAGTTAAAATAGCGGATGTGTTCAGATGTGACGTTCCCGCGGTTAGCAACGGGCAGATGTGGATCGCTCTTGATAAACTGCAGGAGATGACCCAGATGCCCGGCGAAGCCACCCTGCTGGTACTGGACCAGGATTATACCTGGGAAGGCAATGAAGAGGGATGGATCCTGAAAGACCATGATTACCTGCTGAAGGAGATGAACGAGATGATCCGGATGAAAAAAATCGGCGGATCGGTTTTTTATATCATACTGATGCTCCTTGCCATGCTGGCGATTTTCGACACCCAGGTGCTTTCGATCTTCCGGAGGCAGAAGGAGATCGGGACCTACATGGCCATGGGAATGACCCGCGGCCAGGTGGTCAGGCTCTTTACGGTGGAAGGCGCCATGCACGCTTTCCTGGCTGCAACACTGGGAGCTATTCCCGGGATCCCGTTCTTGTACTGGATGGCTAAATCGGGGTATTCCATGCCTGCAGGTTCGGACAGCATGGGACTGCCCATTGCCGATACGATCTACCCGGTATACAGCCTGGGACTGATCCTTTCGGTAATGCTCCTGGTCATTATTACCACGACCATAGTCAGCTACCTTCCCTCGAGGAAAATATCCAAGATGAATCCAACTGAAGCAATTAAAGGAAAATTACAATGATACGGTTTTTGTTTAAAGGATTATTACGGGACCGGCAGAGAAGCCTCCTGCCATCCATGGTGGTGGCAGCAGGTGTCATGCTTACGGTCTTCCTGGTATGCTACCTTACAGGCATAATGGGCAATTTTCTCGATTTCAGCGCCAATTTCTCCAGCGGGCATGTCAAGATCATGACCCGCGCCTATGCAGATAACCTGAGCCAGAACCCGACGGACCTGGCTTTGAACGATGTTAGCGAGGTGATAGAGAAAGCCAGGGCCGACTATCCCGACATGGAATGGGCGGTCCGGACCCAGTTCGGCGGTTTACTGGATGTAGCGGATGAAAACGGGGAAACCCGCGCCCAGGGACCCACACTGGCCATTGCAATCGATATGATCACCCCCGGCAGCAGGGAACCCGAGCGGATGAACCTTGAAAGTATCCTGGTACGGGGACGGCTATGCGAGAACCCGGGAGAGATACTGATCAGCGATGAATTCGCCACAAACCTGGAAGTTGTACCGGGCGACAATGTTACCCTGATGGGATCGACCATGTACGGCAGTATGAGTTTCTATAACTTCACCATAGCCGGTACCATACGGTTTGGCGTTTCGGTCATGGACAGGGGGGCGATAATCTGTGATATATCGGATGCACAGGCGGCCCTTGACATGCAGGATGCGGCGGGCGAAATACTGGGATACCTGCCGGGCGGCACCTATGTCGGCGAGGAAGCAGACCTGGTCTGTGCGGGTTTTAACGGGAAACATTCCGATCCCGCGGATGAATATTCACCCATTATGCTTAAACTCAGCGACCAGGATGAATTCCTGGGAGGATACCTGGAGATGGTGGATGCAGTGGCATTCATAGTCGTTTTCATATTCGTGTTTGCCATGTCCATCGTGCTGTGGAACACGGGACTGATAGGCGGTTTGCGCCGTTACGGCGAGGTCGGGGTTCGGCTGGCCATAGGCGAAGAAAAAGGGCACATATACAAAAGCATGATCTATGAATCCGCCCTGATCGGGCTGGTCGGTTCGGCCTTTGGCACACTGTTTGGATTACTGTTTGCATACTGGCTGCAGGAAAAAGGAATTGATATCGGCAGTATGATGAAGGGAGCCACGATGATGATGCCCGGCAAATTTTACGCGAAGATCGTACCCGAAGCTTACTATATCGGGTTTATACCGGGACTGTTTTCCTCGACCCTGGGTACAATGCTTTCGGGCATCGGGATATATAAAAGGAAGACTGCATCCTTGTTCAAGGAACTGGAAACATAGTAAACCTGGGCCGGCGGCAGTAAGTGTAAACACCTTTCCGAAGGTTCATTGGCTTACTTCCGGCGCCGGGAAGATAGAATATAACAGGAAAACCGATTAAAATTTCAAATGATGAAAAAGTTATTCATATTACTGACAGGGGGACTGATATTATCAGGTGCAAGTCTGCTCCATGCACAATACCCTTCCGGGGAAGTGGTCATGGAGCGGATGGACCGGAACATGTCGGCAAAGAACCGGGTCCTGACCTCGAAAATGGTCATTCACGGTCCCCGTTCAAGCCGCACCATAGAATCCAAAACCTGGGCCATGGGGGAAGAGAAATCCTACTCGGAATATCTTTCCCCGCCAAGGGAAGCAGGCACGAAAATGCTCAAACTGGAAGATGCCCTGTGGATCTATTCACCTTCGACGGACCGGACCATACAGATCTCCGGCCATATGCTGAGGCAATCGGTTATGGGATCCGACCTGTCTTACGAGGACATGATGGACGACGCCACCTATGAGGACAATTACGATGCCGTGGTTATCGGGGAGGAAAACCTGCGGGATGTGAACTGCTGGATCGTGGAACTGAATGCGAAGACCAGCGATGTCACCTACCAGATCCGCAAGATCTGGATGGACCGGGAAAAGTATATCCCCCTGCGGGAGGAGCTGTATGCCAAGAGCGGCAAACTGCTGAAAAAGACCGAATTCTATGATTTCAGACAGGTCCAGGGCAGGTGGTTCCCCGGAAGGATGGTATTCAAGGATATGCTGAAGAAAGGTGAGGGGACCGAGTTTGTCATCGATGAGATCGTGTTCGACACCGATATCCCGGAACACCTTTTCACAAAAGCTTCGCTGAGATAATTAAATAAAACGGCCCCTCCCCATGAATGAGGGAACAATACCGGGTTTCGAAGAAATCGGGACTATCTTTTTCCAGGATGGCTACCGGCTTGCCCGGGAATTCCTTTCACAGGACACAGGACAGGAGGCCACGACCGAAGGAATCATCCGTGAGACTATTTTACAGCTCATGGCGGCCGCATATGAATCCATTGACGGATTGATCGAATCCTTCCGGAACCGCTGCGGAAGGGAAGGCCTGGCCGTAGAATGTAAAAAGGCCTG
>CBFDEE010000086.1:0-8816 GCA_965603745.1 uncultured Bacteroides sp.
TCCCCATTTTCGTATGACAGCTGCCAAAATTAGTGATTTTTTCTTCTCCCAGAATATATATCTTTGCCACTTTATTAATGCCCGCTATAATAAAATATAGCCCGGTAAAGTTTAATTAGGGTATATCCCATCATCAGCCTGTATGAGACCGGTTCCCGGCTACATATTATTATTTTCCAGCTTAATGATACTGGCCCTCTGCCGGACACAGGTATCCGCACAGATAACATCACCATCGTCCGATTTTGAAGGTACCCTGGATTACCCGGTATTCCCCGAAACAGATCCGTATTTTGTATTTCATGCTCCTGCACCGGGGAGCCCTGTCACAGGCAGCCTCCAGGCAAGCCCTCCCGAAGGGAACCCGGGATTTGATTTCAGCTGGAGCCGTTACAATCCCGTCTCCAACAGCTTTGATCCCCCCTTTCATACTGAAACGGGCCTGACATCCACCATCAGTGATCTTGACAGGGGATGTTACAGGGTGCAGATCATTTCGGGGGATCTGGATACAACTATACTGAGAGCCTGGGTGTTGCCCAATGACCCTGTAGTTGAGGTGTTAAAGGGGTCTGACGGCAAAGTTATGCCCTACCAGTACACATGTGATTTTCTTCGCCTGATCGGTACAGCAGTACCAGACACCATCCCGTATTTTGACCTGAGCACGGGAGAAGCTCTTTTTCTTCCCAACGGGATGGCTTTTGAATGGACTTCGGACGATCCGGATTATGAGATTTACGGGGGACACCTGTACCTGACCCTAACCATTTATAACGAACCCCCGTACTCAAGACCACCTGTGAAGGATACGCGTTTCACATTAAGCGCCGTGGACAGCTTCAATATGTTACGTTTTGACGATGTACTGTATGAGAGCGTACACGTGAGAGCAGAGTTCTCGATGTGGTTCGAGGAACGTTCGGGCGACGATGGCGGAGGGATTTGGACAGAGTCGGACAAACCCGAGGAAGAATCCCCCCTTGAGGTCAGGTTCCAGAATAACTCGGAAAACGGGGTCGAATTCGAATGGACTCTTGTGGACAGCGCAAAGACCGGGGAGGATGCTGAGTTTACCACGGATGATGTCAATGATTCCCTGAACTATATCTATTACATTCCCGGTTATTATTACCCCAGCATGTTTGCATACAGCGAGGCAGGCTGTGTGGATTCCTTTCCTCTCGTGACAAAGCCGGAAGTACATGTACTCCCATCGGAGCTTGATGTGCCCAATGTGTTCACCCCTAACGGGGATGGTGTCAACGATTATTTCGTTGTCAGGGCAAGGTCATTAAAAACTTTCCGGATCACTATCTTCAGTCCCGGCGGCGGGAAAATATATGAGTATGAGCACAGTGACGGAAGAATGGAATGGGAAGGCTGGGATGGTACCATACAGGGGAAGGGGAACAGGTATGCCGAGCCGGGAGTTTACTACTATGTCATCGACGCCCTGGGATGGGATGCCACTGTCTACCACAAGCATGAGCCATTTACCGGTTTTGTGTACCTGTTCAGGGAGGGGGACTAGGGGTTCCTCGGGGTATTAATACGCCGCTACATCGCTTCCCGATGTCAGGCGGCTTAATTAATACCCCTTCGGAAATGCACGCCGTTACATCACTTCGCAAAGTCATTTTCAGCCGGATCAGCTTTTTTGGAATGATAATTGAATATTTGGGTGCTGAAGTCTATATTTGAAAAAAGCATGCAGATGATAATTGCCCGAAAATACATTTATATGATAATCACCGGCCTCCTGATCCTGGTATCGGGGACCGGTGCCCGTGCCCAGGACAGCCGGAACGGATACTGGCTGCCAGTCAGGGATACCCTGCGCATCTTCCTTATATATGCGGAAATGGCCGATGACCCGGACGATCCCCGCAACATCAGGGGCTGGAAAACGGGGACCGTACCACCCGATCCCGGCTTCCTTTTTGACCACAACCTGCTACCAGGTCAGGAGCCCCGGGGTATGGTCACGAAATATTATTACCAGGCCTCGTTCGGCAAATACATCGTACTGGCCGATTACTATCCTGAGATCGTCACACTGGATTTTAACAAGGCCCGGGGCAGGGGATTTGACCAGGTCCTGAGCCTGGTCGTGTCCGATACGGCGGCGGATATCATAACAGAGCATGGATACTCGGTGAACCAAGGTGATTTTGACTTTATTACAACCAGCCGTTACGGCACACCAAAAACCCTCGAGCCGGATGGAATGATAGATATGGTAATGGTTATCTGGAGGGTCAATTCAAAGATGACGCGGGACCTCTCGGCAGGATTCTGTGCAACGTCCGGCCGTATGTATCCCTTCAAGAAAATGAAGGGAATGAATTCCTACAGTAGTTTTGTGATGAAGGATTATACGCATTGCACAATTATCCGGCACGAGTTTTCCCACCTCCTGCTCGGTGGAAACAACTTTCATACCGGCGGTGCCGGTGCCGGGACCAAGACCTTCATGTCTTCGGCAGGCGGATATGCCATGCTGAGCAGTTACGACAAGTCTTCACCGGTATACTGCTCGTTTGACCGGAGGAGGCTTGGATGGAAGCACCCGGGAAACAACTTCCAGATCTCGGCGCGGGACACGGATGGCAGGGAGATCAATGCGGACCTGCTTTACGGGCAGGAATTCACCCAGGGATCAGGTGAATTCCTTCTGCGCGATTTTGTGGAGACGGGAGATGCCATCCGGATTGAAATCCCCTACCTTAAGGTATTCTCGGATGAAGTGCAGAGTCAATGGCTGTGGCTTGAGAATCACCAGAAACAGGAAGGCAACATAGATCATGACGGCAATACACACAGGGGATTGTATGCCTATATCCAGGTTGGTAAGGAAACACTCGAGGGATCAGGGACCTACGGAGGCCAGTGTAATTATACCTGGCCTGTTTCTGCCTTCGGCAATTATGACCTGCAGATTGATGAAGAGAAGCAGGAGGTCTCTGTATACCATAACTTAAGCAATCCGTTCACGGGATACAATAACCTGATGAGGGGAGCGTATGACCTTAAGGACAGGGACGGCATCATATACCGGAATGAATTGTTCACCGCCAAGAACCTGAAGATAAACGGCAGATACGCGGACTCGTCGGTATTCAATGTTCTGACGTATCCCCTGTTCGGGACATCCATGGATGCCTTTCAGCCCGGTGGCAGGATAGGGATTGACCGGAATCCTGCTGCCGTTCCAGTGATGACCTACAAAACTTCTTCGAGCACACGGGCGCGTCCCCGTTCCCCGGCACCATCCGACAACCGTATGATCCACCTGAACGGGATCTCGGTTGAATTCCTGGAGCAGCTGCCGGACGGAAGCATCAGGCTTCGGATCAGCTGGAATGATACCAGCATGGAGAACAATGTGCGCTGGTGCGGCAATATTCAGCTCCATGAAGAACTGGATATGAACAAGGGGGTGCGAGTGCTTCTTGACCTGGGACTGACACCGCAGAGGCCGATGGATCCCGATACGGTAAACGGACAGCTTGTATTTGCCGATCCGGCATCCTTAACACTGAATGATGGGTCCCGTATCCGCATGAATAAAAGATCAAGGATCGTGCTTGCCAACCACAGCAGCCTCCGGCTGGAGAAGGGGAGCAACATCACAATGGAGCGAGGATCCAGGATCATTGTCAGGGATTCCTGCAGCCTGTACATTCACCCGGAGGCTGAGATCATTGGTAAAGGCAGGATCGTAATGTACGGAAACTCAACTGCAGACGCAGACGAAAATTCTCTCGGGGTAAGGCTCAAAACATCCAGGTAGCAGGTACGGATCATCCCGGCAACAGGCTCAGTCCGCCCCCGGCTTATCAAAGTACAGGATCTCGAAATCATCAACATAAGCCGAATCGGAGCCCGGATAATGCATGTATACCTTGATATCCTCCCCATTCATTTCAGCAGGAATGAAGAAGTCGGTACGGATCTTTCTCCATCCCAGGGAATCGGTGACATCTATATTCCTCCTGCTGAAATAGAAACGCTGCGGGTCGGGTCCCGAAGCAATGATCCTGCACCTGTCTTCCGGATCAAACAGCCAGGCGCTTATGATAAAGCTTTCACCTGTTTTGACATGCGGAAAGACCCTTGTCAGCGAGTAGGTATGCTGTGAGGAAAGTTTCGAAGAGTGCTTACCGCTGAATGCCAGGTCAGTGCTCTGTGTAAGTCCGAAGTCAAGTCCCATGGAATCCACCGATGTCCGGAAAAATCTCCCGTCGCCGGACAGGCTTTCCATATCGCAGGAAACATGGAGCTTAAGTGGCCTGTTACCGAGGGTGAAATTTCTTTCATCCGACAAAAGGTCAAATACAAGTATTTCGCCATGCTGTCCTGCAAGATCATGGCTGAAATCCATCAGCCAGGGATTCCGGTAGATCTCATCCATTCCCATTACAAAAAGGTATTTCGCCCCCCGGTCTATCGACTCCCGGATCCCCGTGCTGTCCCTGTTATAATAGATTGCCCCGCCTTTGTTGTACCGGGCATCGATGTATGCCGTCCATCCTTTCATGTCCACCAAGTAAAGCGCCAGCTGGCTTGTTCCGGGCAGGCAGATGACCGTATCATCCGGATGTATACCGAATTCCGGCAGTTTATCCCTGATCTCACGGAATTCAAGGAAGCCTGAGTTCTCGTTCATCCATCCGGTATACCTTTCGGCATGTTCCTGCCGGGCATATACGATGTTCATCAGAAGAAACAGTGCAAATGCGACTTTCACCGCATAACTGTCCGTCAATCGCGGAAACCTGTTCATCAGTCCGCTGAATGCGGAAGCGATGATCATTATCACCAGTATATAAAGGTTTATCAAATAGTAATCATGGTCCCTGAAGGTCCAGAACTGGAGAAGGATAAAAAGGATCACTACCGGAAGGAGCAGAGTTGTCAGGCTCAGGAAAAGCGGGTGTATGTATTTGTGGTTGACGGGAATGGAAACACCAAGCAGCCCGATCAGGATAAGCGTGTACCTGTTAAAGTATGACGGCAGCCAGTTTTCCCGGATGCCATTGAGTATCCCCCTGATCCCGTCCAGGTCAAAATGCCATATGGGAAATATCGTGGTGGAAAAATGCATTGAATTGTGACGGGAATTATACTGTCCTGCATAGATCACCCATCCAAACACCAGGGCAAGCACGACAATGAAAGGCATTATCTGCAGGATCCCCCGGACCCGGATGCCGGACTGCCGGTTATCGACGCCGGGGGACGGTTCACGGGCAGATGGCATCACCCGGTTAGTAAGGCTGGGAATAATCCCGGCCCATTCAAGCAGCAAATGGGCGAGGATGGCGAAAACAAGGAAAAGTCCCGTGATCTTGAAGCTTCCCGCCAGGAAGTAAAAAACGGCAGACCAGATTAGTGAGGACAGTTTTCTGATTTCATAGAAGCAGTAGAAATGGTAGAAACCGACGATCCCCAGCGAAAGGGCCGATGCATTTGTCAGGTAATTGTTACCATAGTAGACCAGCAGGGGTGAAGTGAAAAGGAGGATCGCAAGTCCGAAGGACCAGAAATAATCCTTCAGCAGCCGGCTGAACAGCCTGAACAGGTAAAATAGCCCGCACAGAAAAATCAGCAGGTTCATGAGCCTGATCAGGAATTCATTAACCCCGAATATCTTATATAATACTGCAATGGTGTAATAGAAAAGCGGAATCTCACTCGTGGCAGCATATCCACTCGTTCCGCTGTCGGAGGCCAGGAGGTGTATCTGCGGCTGGAAGAATTTCATGCCGTGTTTGTAATAATTCAGAGAGAGGGATGCACAGTCCGATTGTCTCCAGGCATGTACGGACTGTGGATGGTAGAACAGGGTTTTATGGTACTGGTAATAAACAGAAAGGACCAGAAGGGCGGCAATGAGCAATACATTGCCGGTAAGCGGATTTGTCCCGGGGAATAATTTTCGTATACCAGTCATCGCCTTCAAAAATAGGAAGATAAGCCGGTAAATAAAAAGGGACAGCCTGAATGGCTATCCCCTGCATATACTATTCTATGGAATGGGGTATTAAAACGCCGCTACATCGTTTCACGATGTCAGGCGGCTTTTTCAACACCCCTATTCCAATTACTCCTCTGATTCTTCAGCTTCGTATGCTTTCAGCAGCTGTTCCTGGATGTCAGGTGGTACCTGTGTGTATTCGGAGAACTTCATGCTGTACATGGCCCGGCCTCCGGTCAGGGAGCTGAGCGCCGTCGAATACTTGTTCATTTCTGACAGGGGGACCTTTGCTGAGATCTTTTCAAATCCTGATTCGCTGGACATGCCCTGTACGCAGGCCATTCTTCCCTGGAGATCCGTCATGACATCACCCATGCGGTCGGCAGGTACCAGGACCTCAACATCGTACACGGGTTCCATGATCTTGGGACCTGCGTTTTTGAAGCCTTCGCGGAATGCATTCCGGCCTGCCAGTTTGAATGAGATATCGTTTGAGTCCACCGGGTGCATTTTGCCGTCGTATACGAACACCCTGATATCGCGGGCATAGGAACCTGTAAGAGGGCCCTCTTCCATTTTCTCCATAATCCCTTTCAGGATAGCAGGGAGGAAGCGGGCATCGATCGATCCGCCGACAATACAGTTATAATACACCAGCTTGCCGCCCCATTCCAGGTCAATTTCATCCTTGTTGCGGACGGATACCTTGATATCCTTCCCGGCGACCTTGAACGTGGACGGATCGGCGGCACCTTCGGTATATGGTTCAATGATCATATGGACCTCGCCGAATTGTCCCGCTCCACCGGATTGTTTTTTATGCCTGTAATCGGCCTGGGCAACCCTGGTGATGGTTTCCCTGTAAGGTATACGCGGAAGTATAAATTCTGTTTCTACCTTATAGGTATTGTCCAGGTGCCATTTAACCAGGTTCAGATGATGCTCTCCCTGTCCCCCGAGAATGATTTGTTTCAATTCCTTTGAATATTCAACGGTAACGGTAGGATCAGCCTCATGGATCCGGGTCAGGGCCTCACCGAGTTTTTCCTCGTCGCCTTCCGTCAGCGGTTTGATGGCCGTCCTGAACTTGGGTTCCGGGAAATCGGTGGCTGCCATCTCGATATTTGTATTGGAGGACAGAGTATTGTCTGTCCTGGTATTCTTTAGTTTCACCGTTGCACCGATATCACCCGCCATAAGCTTGTCAACCTTGTTCCTCGTCTTGCCTGCAACGGCAAAGAGCTGGGATAGTCTTTCCTTGGTACGTGTATGGTTATTGGTAAGGTCCATTCCCTCGGTAAGCGTTCCCGAAAGGACTTTAAAATAATTGATCTCACCGATGTGGGATTCATACTCTGATTTGAAGACCAGCAGTGTGGTATCCCCGGAAGGGTCACACTTGATCTCCTTACCATCCATGGTTTTTTCACCTTCCATATCACATGGAGAAGGTGACACATTGCTGATGAACTGAAGCAGTCTTCCGACACCCATATCCTTTTCCGCGGATATGCATAGAACGGGTGAAATTCCGTTTTCAATCAGACCTATGGCGATGCCCTTGCGCATCTCATCTTCACTGAGTGAATCGTTCTCGAAGAACAGCTCCATGAGGGATTCGTCATTTTCTGCAGCCTTCTCGACCAGTTCGCCGTGGAGTTCTTCCGCCTGGGCCTTCAGATCATCAGGGATATCGCTCACGGCCGGTTTGCCGCCGTCCTTGGGGTATTTGTACAGCTTCATCTGCAGCACATCAACTATGCTGTCAAAAGCAGGACCTGCATTTACCGGGAACTGCAGCTGGGCCACCTTGCTTCCGAACCTTTCCTTGAGGGATTCAAGGGACTTTTCGAAGTTGGCATGGTCATGATCGCATTTGTTGATAACATAGACAACGGGTGTATTGTACTTCTCGGTATACCGATGGTGGACCTCGGTTCCTACCTCAACACCGTTCTGGCTGTTGATCACCATCAGGGCAATATCAGATACTCGAAGACTTGAAACAACGCCGCCAATAAAATCATCTGCTCCGGGTGCATCGAGAAAATTTATTTTCTTATCATTGTATTCCGTATAGAGTACAGTGGAATAGATCGATCGCTGGTTCTCCTGTTCGATCTCCCTGAAATCTGAAGCCGTCGTTTTCTGATCCACATCCCCTTTTCTCGAGATGACTCCGCCCAGGAATAACATGGATTCTGCCAGTGTCGTTTTTCCCGATCCTGAATTCCCCAGTAAAGCGATGTTTTTTACCTGATTCGTCTGGTAAGTTTTCATTTAGTTATGTTGATTTTAATATTATACTTCGATGTGATTAGCCTCGTAAACCGAAGCTCTTATTTACTCCCTGAAAGTGGACTTGCAAAAGTAATATTTTTTTAAAAAGAATCAAGCCGGGATACCATTTTTGAAACAGGTGGCGAACGGGCCTTCCTGGACATGTTAAAAATCACTTAAAATGGAGGGTGCAAATCCGATTGAAACGTCCGAAGTCACTGTAAAATCAATGCAAAAAGACCAATCATGGAAATTCGTCTTATTTTTTATTGTTTTTTAAAAAAAAAGGATACCTTTGCGAACCGATTTACTAAAGTAGTATTAACCAATTAAAAACGGCGATTTTATATGCCTACAATACAGCAGTTAGTAAGAAAAGGAAGGAAGAAAAACCTCGAGAAAAGTAAGGCTCCTGCACTGGACTCATGTCCGCAGAGAAGAGGTGTCTGTGTTCGTGTTTATACGACCACACCCAAGAAGCCGAATTCTGCGATGAGAAAGGTTGCCAGGGTCAGGCTGACAAACCAGAAGGAAGTCAATGCTTATATCCCCG
>CBFDEE010000087.1:0-8800 GCA_965603745.1 uncultured Bacteroides sp.
TTCGGTATTGGGGGTGAGTTCTATCCCGGACAACAGGTCAGCCATGTACTGGGTGAATGGACCGATGAAGAAATAGCAATACTCGGAGACAGGATTAAAATGGCCACCGAAATCGTTCTCAGTTTTGGGGTTGTGGGACTCGAGCAGACCATGAACACGTATAACAATAAGTAAGCGAGAACCTTCTGTATCCCTTTGTTCATAGGGCCTGTTAAAGAATTGTTAAAGCTCCCTGCCCATTCCTAATATCATTTATCTTTGTCCTGAACAAAAGACCGGTATGCAAAGATCGAACATCATCATCATTATTCTTTTTACTTCAGTCTCCCTGATCGGATTAACCATCACCCAGTCATTCTGGGTATGGAATGCGGTCAATATCGGGGAAGAACAGCATGATCACAGGATCGATATGGCACTTGATGAGGTAATTGATGAACTGGCGGATGCAAATGAACAGAACCTGACTTTCTCAGAAAAGCCCCTGATCAAATCCTCCTGTGAAGATCTTACATTTTTCAGTGCACTCGATACCGTGCTGCTGGCCGGACTGCTAAACAAGTACATCGACTACCACAGGCTCGACCACCGGTATGAGTATGCCATTGTCAAGACTTCCAATGACAGTGTCATCCATGCCTCATCCCCCCTGATATCAAAATCAATGAAGAAAAATGCGCATAAAGCCTGCCTGTCATGCCTGTGGAAAGACGAGTACTTCCATCTCGAGGTATATTTCCCCTCCCAACGCAGGGAAGTGCTCGTCGAGATGTCTGCATGGCTGGTTCTGAGCGGTATATTTATCCTGATCGTTATCCTGACCTTCCTCTACATCATCAACACCATTATCAGGCAGAAGAAGCTTTCCGAAATAAAGAATGATTTCATTAATAATATGACCCATGAATTCAAAACCCCTATCTCAACCATATCACTTGCTGCGGAGGTTTTGCTTCATGCAGATCAGGATTCCTCCTCGGAGAGGATAAGGAAGTATTCGAAGATCATTTATGATGAAAACACAAGAATGCGTACGCAGGTGGAAAGGGTTCTGCAGGTTGCCAGGCTTGACAAAGATGAGTTCATACTGACCAAATCCGAGTTCGACCTGCACCGGCTTGTCAGGGATACGGTCCAGAACCTCTGTTTCGAAAAGTGCGAGGAGGAGACAACCGTTAACTACTACCTTGATGCCAGGAAGTATAATCTGAATGCCGATGAGATGCATATAAAAAATGTTGTAGTTAACCTTGTCGATAATGCGATCAAGTACTCCAACAACGGAACACTCATCAATATCTACACCCGGAACCGTGAGGACGGCATTACGCTCTCCGTCGAAGATAACGGGATAGGAATGTCGCATGAGGTTACCCGCCACATATTTGACAAGTTTTACCGTGTGCCCACGGGAAATATTCACAATGTCAAGGGATTTGGACTGGGACTATATTACGTCAAGAACATGGTAGCTGCACATGGCGGTCATATCGAAGTTAAAAGTGAACCCGACAAGGGAAGTCGCTTCGACGTTTTCCTCCCTCTTGATACAGCCATATAATTTCAGTAAATTAGCTGTCTAGCTAGTTTTACCATGAAGAAAAAATCCAAGGCAAATATCCTCCTTGTTGAGGACGATAAAAATCTTGCTTATGTGCTTACCGATTACCTGAGCATGTCAGGATACGGTGTCCAGCATGCTGAAAACGGGGTCGCCGGACTGGAACTTTTTAAGAACGGAAAGTTTGACATCTGTATCCTGGATGTAATGATGCCTCTTAAGGACGGATTCACGCTGGCCGAAGAAATCCGCATTATCAATGAAGTCGTGCCTATAATATTCGTGACCGCCAAGACCATGAAGGAAGACAGGATAAAGGGCTTCAAGATGGGAGGGGATGATTATATCACCAAACCATTCAGTACTGAAGAACTCAACCTGAGGATCGAAGCCATCCTGCGCAGAACCAGGTATTCATTACTGGACGGGGAACAGGAAAGCCACTACCAACTGGGCAAGTATACCTTTGATTACTCAAAGCAGATCCTTTCCGGTCCCGCCGGAGATAAAAGACTTACCAAAAAGGAAGCAGAGGTCCTGCGCCTGTTGTGCATAAACATGAACAAGATCCTGCGGCGGGAGATCGCCCTTAAGATGATCTGGGGAGAAGATGATTATTTCATGGGGCGCAGTATGGATGTATACATCACAAAACTGCGCAAATTCCTTTCGGATGATCCCAATGTCAATATCACCAATATCCATCGGACCGGATTTATGCTTGAGGTAAAAAAGTAGAGGAAACATGCTGATCGATCATGAGGTCCGTGTTGATAAGTGGCTCTGGGCAGTTCGGGTTTTCAAGACCAGAAGCCAGGCTACCGAAGCCTGCAGGAAAGGCAAGATACTAATTGACAACCAGCCTGTTAAACCCTCCAGGATCCTAAAGGTTAAAGATGTGGTCCAGGTCAGGAGATCCCCGGTCCTGTATTCATTCAGGGTACTGGGACTGCTGGGTAAAAGGCTTTCTGCAAAAGCCATTCAGGAGTATGTTGAGAATATCACTCCTGAAGAAGAAATGGAAAAATTACAGGTAAGGGAGACATTCTTCATCGCCAGGGATAAAGGATCCGGAAGACCTACAAAGAAAGAACGGCGCACAATCGAAAAATTACGCGGTGGATAAACAGTTAATATGATCATTGCTCAGGAAAAAAGAAAAACAAATATAGCAGAGTTCATTCTCTACATGTGGCAGGTAGAAGACCTGATCAGGGCATCTGGTTTTGAATTAGGGCGGATAGAGGAAACAGTTATAAGCAAGTTCAGGGTCCCGGGTGAGACCCTGGAAGAGATCCGCACCTGGTACTCTAACCTCATCACCCTCATGGCAGAGGAAAAAATCGTTGAAAAGGGCCATATGACCTTTCTGAATAAGCTTATCAGGGAGCTGAATGATATCCACCTGCGATTGCTTCAGTCGGCGGATGAAAAAAAATACCATGAAATCTACCAGGCTGCCCATCCAAATATCAAATTATTCATGGAAAGGAGCCCGCAAACATTTTTCTCTGAGATAGAAGCCTGCCTTACAGGACTTTACGGATACCTGATGCTTCGCCTGCAACAGAAAGAAATCACCCCTGAAACAAAACAGGCCATGGTCAGTTTCAGCAATTTCCTGGCTGCCCTTTCAACTCGTTTCCGGGAAATCGAAGAAGGGTCCAGGGAATTACCCTGAATGTCACAGGTTTTGCAGATCGGATCATCTACAGAAAGCGGTCACGGATCTCCCTGCCAGGCAGAAAACATTCATCCCTCCTGCCATAAAACCGGTATCGCCTGCTAGCGAAAAGGTCATAGAAGTAATCGAGGAATGCGGAAGGAAAGACCCGGAGAATATGGAGAAGGGGCCATAATCCATTAAGTCTCCGGGCTATCCTGAGTGCGGCATCCGATTTCATAAATATCTCCTGATTGCTTATCAGGATTATGGAGGATGCAGCCAGCTCTGGATTTCCGTATCGCTGAAGCAGAGCCTGGCCGGCGGGGGACTGTGAAGCGGCGAACAGGAAATTGCGGTCCCTTTTAATTATAAATAAGACCGAACCCGAACAAAAATTGCAGAAGCCGTCAAATATAACGATGTCCCTATTAGCAATTGGTGGATCCATGAACCGGAAATAATTCAGGCTTTAACCATAAAATCTCCAGGATTTTCATATCCTTTCTGCCAGCTAGGCCGGTACCAGGCAGGAAACAATTTCACCGATGTAAAATTTATGAAAATCCTTCTTGGGGTAATTCTTCCCGATGAGCTGCGGCAGCACAAATGAATCCTCCTTCAGGCGGTCAGAATACAGCTTTTTGCATTCAAAAACAAGCCTGCATTGTTCATAATAAACATTTCCCAGCCCTGTTGTACGGGGTATAAGCCCGGTTTCCTGTATCTTGTCCGTGTCACGGCCCGAGCGACTTCCACAGAATTGCAGGATGTCCCTGTTCCCCGGTTCAAGAAAACCCAGGGTAAAATATCCGGATGATTCGGCGAACTCAAAGGTATATCGTTGAGGCCGGATAAAACAGATGGCCACCGGCAGGTGCCAGAGTATTCCAAGGGTTCCCCAGGAAGCCGTCATAGTATTGAACCTATCCGGCGTCCCGGCTGTAATCAGCATCCATTCCTCACCGATAATATTAAATACATTTTCATTCAGTTTCCCGGGTATGGTTTCAAGGAATTCTTTCATTTTGCTGTCCTGTTTTTTCGCAATATAGCCATTCCCTGAAACTCCGTGTTCATCTGTTTTCGTGAATTTTTTCTACCTTGGCTTGGTAAGCAAATACAGTTTAAATAGCATAATTAATCCCTAATACGCTTATCTCCAGGCATATCTGAGAAGAAATCCTCAAATCTTGTGAAATGGCGAAAAAAGTGATAGACCGGTTCTCCATTCGGTATTCCACAATTAAATTTTATGTCAGGATTACCCACCGGCTGTTCTACCGGAAGATGCAGGTTAAGTTCCGGAGCAGGATCCCAAGGGACCGTCCGGTACTCCTGGCCCCGAACCATCAGAACGCTCTGATGGATGCCATGGCTCCCCTGATGACCAGCCGGCGTGACTCGATTTTCCTCACGCGGGCGGATGTTTTCAAGAGTAAGTTCATGGCTGGGATTTTCAGGCTTTTCAAAATGATACCCGTTTACCGCATGCGTGATGGTGCAGGCGAACTCAGCAAGAACGAGGACATATTCAATGAATCCATGGAGATACTCCTGCGTAAAAAATGCCCGATATGCATATTTGCCGAGGGAAATCACGGTGACAAAAGAAGGCTGCGTCCGCTCGTGAAAGGCATATTCCGGGTGGCATTCCAGGCACAGGAAAAATTCGGAGAGAAACCCGGTGCTGTCATTGTCCCCGTTGGAATTGATTATTCCGCATATTCAAACTTCAGGGGCAATATGTTCATCCAGTATGGTGAGGCTATTGAAGTAAATGAGTATTACACAGAGTTTCTTGAAAATCAGCCCCGGGCTATAAACACACTGCGTGAAAGACTCTCCGCGGAGATGAGAAAATACATGATTGACATCCAGTCCGAGGATCATTACGATACCATTATGCTGCTGCGTCAGGTTTACAACAGGAGGATGAGGGAACGAATGGGAATCCGTAAAAGGGACCTCTATCACCGCCTGCTGGCCGACCAGCATATGATCCGGGAAATGGCCCGGGTTGAGGAGGAACTGCCGGACCGGATGACATCCCTTTCGGAAATGGCAGGGGAATATTCGGCTGGCCTGAAATCATTCCGCATGCGCGACTGGGTGTTCAGGAAGCACCGGCATTCATTTCTCCTGCTGACCCTGGCTGATCTGGGAATGCTGGTTTCTTTCCCGGTTTTTCTTTACGGAGCCATCACAAACATACTACCCTACTGGCTGTGCGATAAGATCAGCATGAAATTTAAAGATCCCCAGTTCCGGTCCACCGGAAAATTTGTTCTGGGTACTTTGCTCTTCCCAATCTATTACCTGATTCTTTTTATACCTGCCTGGATATTTTCCGATCCTGGCTGGATAAAATGGGCTTTCCTTGGCAGCCTCCCCGTAAGCGGCCTGTTCGCCCATACCTGGTTTATATGGTTTAAAAAACTCAGGTCATTGTGGAGATACCAGCTGATGACGCTTTCAGGCAATCATAAACTGAAGGGATTAAAGGATCTCAGGGGACAAATAAACGGCCTGGTTGAATCATTGATCCCTGATCCTGCCCCAGGGGACAAGCTGCCTTAATTAATATTTATTGCGCTCCTGAACAATTGTTTAACAGGAATTTAACTAGATTTCTGTACAGGATTTTCTATCTTCGTATAAATTTGTAGGCATTATGGGCAAAGGTGAACTGAAGGAGAAAATTATCAGCGGAATTCAGCAGATAGGTATCGGGGTGGTTAACCTGCGGGAAGCATGGAAATGGTACGGAGAACACTTCGGGATGGATATCCGGGTTTTTGAAGAACAAGCCGTTGCGGATCTAATGCTGCCATATACCGGGGGACAACCACAGTCCAGGCATGCTGCCCTTGCCATAAACCTTCAGGGCGGAGGTGGTTTTGAGATCTGGCAGTATACCAAAAGAAAGCCCGAAGCCCCGATAAACAAGTTACACATCGGAGACCTGGGTATCAATGCAGCCAAGATCAAATCAGGCAACGTACGCGAAAGCTATAAGTATTTTGAAAATAAGGGACTGAGTATCAATGGCATATCAGCAGATCCTTCCGGGGAAGAACACTTTTTTGTACGGGACCCGTATGAAAACCTTTTCCAGGTAGTGGAGGATAATTCAAAATTCAGGGATGAGAAAAAGCCGACGGGCGCAACCTTCGGAGCATGGATCGGTGTCTCGGATGTGGATAAGGCACGCAAGCTTTACAGTGACATACTCGGGTATGACACGGTTATCTATGACAAGGAAGGACGGTTTGATGACCTGGTCCACCTGCCTGGCGGAGACCATTCTTTCAGAAGGGTCCGCCTGAAGCACAGCAAGAATGTGAGAGGTACTTTCAGCCGCCTGTTCGGCCCCAGCCAGATTGAACTGGTTGAGGTCAGGGACAGGAAACCAAACAAGATATACGAAGGCAGGCAATGGGGAGACCTGGGATTCATCCACCTCTGTTATGATATCAAGGGAATGGATGCGCTCAGAAAGGAATGCGAACAGAAAGGTTTTCCTTTTACGGTGGACTCAACACATAAGCACGATGAAACCTTTGACATGGGAGAAGCAGCAGGTCATTTCTCCTACGTGGAGGATCCGGACGGTACATTGATCGAATTCGTCGAAACCCATAAGCTGCCGGTCATCAAGAAACTCGGCTGGTATATCAACCTGAAGAAAAGGAACCCGGAAAAACCCCTGGCGAACTGGATACTCAAGTCACTGAAGTACAACAGGGTTAAGAATAAAGCTTAGGCATCTGCCACCGGATGCGATTAATGAGCCATCTGTAACTTATTTTGTGTACATCCTGTAAAGTACCGGGACCACCAGGAGGGACATAAAGGTTGAGACCAGGAGTCCCCCGATAATCGTCCATCCCATCGGCGCCCAGAGCGTCCCTCCTCTTAATGTTAAAGGTAAAAGTCCCCCGATAGTAGTCAGTGTGGTCAGCAAGATAGGCGTAAAACGGGTCTCCCCTGCCTGCTTTACCGCGGTAAGTTTTTCCGTTCCTTCCTCCCTCAGCTTATTTATATAATCCACAAGGATGATCGAATTGTTCACGACAATACCGATCAGGCTGATCAGACCTATAAAAGCGGTGAAGGAAAAGCTGTACCCCGTAATAAAAAGGGCCAGTACCGATCCGATCATAGCCAGCGGGAAAGCGGAAAAGATGATGAGCGGCTGGGTAAAGGATCTGAACTGGAGGACCAGGACGGCAAAAATTCCGATAAGCGCAATTATGCTGGCCCGCAACATACCCCCGAAACTCTCTTCCCTGCTCTCCAGCTCGCCGGTAAAGGTATACTCGTAATCGGCCGGCAGCGGGTAATCCGCGAACTTCGTGTTTAGCCGTTCAACGATCTCATCCAGTGAATAATCCTTTCTGAGATCGGCCGTAATGGTACCGTTGCGTTCCATATCAAAATGCGTAATAATGCCCGGGGCTTCCCGGAACTCAAGCCTGGCCAGTTGTTTCAGTGGGACCGGCCGGCCGGAAAGGGAGGTCACATAGATCCTGTCAAAGTCTTCAAGCATTGGCTTGTCCGTAAAGGGAAGCCGAAGGACAATATTGTACTCATTCCCTTCCGCATCCCTGAAATCAGAAACCGGCATCCCGGTTATGGCAGTCCTGATTGTCCTGTCAATTTCAAATACTGGAACACCAAGCATGCCTGCTTTTTCACGGTTAATATGAACATAAAAGTCCGTACTTGAACGGTCGAGCGAATTCTCAATATTCACCAGTCCCTTTTCAAGGCGGACCTCTTCTTCGAAATCTCCGGCAATTTCTTTCAGCAGGTTCATATTCGATCCGGTGATCTTGATGGTCAGCGGGGCTTCAACAGGAGATCCCTGCTCGAACTCCTTGAGGTATATCCGTGCGCCTGTAAAATCCCCAAATATAGTCCTGAGTGAACTAACAAGGTTGTCAAATTCCTCTATTTCATACCTCCTGAGCTCCACAAAAATTTCGGCGAAATTCTCTGCGAATCTCTTCGGGAAGATGTTGTAGTAGATTCGCGGATTCCCGTGTCCCACATTCGTTGCATAATGCTTTATCAGGGGAATTGTATCGAGTATCGATTCTACTTCCCTGGCAACATTATCCGCCGTCCTGATATTGGTCCCTTCAGGTGTATTAATGCGGATCATGAACTGGGGTTTCTCCGCTTTTGGAAAGAAACTCACCCCGACTTCCCGGAATAGCGCTGCTGAACCCAGGACCAGCAGGAGTGAAACGAATAGCACTGCTCCCCGGTTCCTCAGTGCAAGATCCAGGGTCCTCCGGTAAGGCCCTTCAATCAGGAACCTGAGAAAGAATTTCAGGTTGTATTCCCTTTTCCTGTGATCCTTCACATGTTTCCTGAGAAAAACGCTGCTCAGGTATGGAGTCAGGAGAAGGGCTATCATCAATGAGGCAAACAGGGTAAATATAACGGTAAGCGGCATACTCTGGATAAACCTTCCCGACTTGTCAGGCATAGAGATAATGGGAATAAAGGCCAGCATGGTGGTGGCGGTTGCCGTGGGTCTGGCAATGAGGCGGACAATGATCTTG
>CBFDEE010000088.1:0-8791 GCA_965603745.1 uncultured Bacteroides sp.
GTGCAGGAAACGGTTACCGTCACACCCGATAATAGCGGGCTAGGGGTGATCCGGTTCAGTAACCCCGATTATCCGGAGATTACCCTGGGAATCGGACAAATCCTCAATGGCAATGGCCTGATAATCTACCGGAGAGACATTACGAAGTACGAAGTTTACGACATTACCTGCACCTTCCAGGCACAAACGGATTACTGCAGCCTGGAACGCAACCCTGATTACGAGGGTGTTTTTGACTGCCCCTGCTGCCAGTCCCGCTTCATATACAATTCAGACGGGTATTATGCCATTGACGGACCGGCAGCCCAGCCGCTGAAAAGGTATCCTGTGTTTATCCAGGCCAATTCCCGGGTCATCCGTAATTAATACCTGTAGTGTTCTGGTTTGTAGGGACCGTCCACGGGCACACCGAGATAATCGGCCTGCTCCCTGGTCATCCGTGTTAGCTTCACCCCCAGTTGGTCAAGGTGGAGGCGTGCAACCTCTTCGTCCAGCTTCTTTGAAAGACGATAGACATCCAGTTTATAGTCATTCTGCCACAGGTCTATCTGGGCGAGGGACTGGTTGCTGAAGGAGTTACTCATTACAAAAGACGGGTGGCCGGTAGCACAGCCAAGGTTCACAAGCCTTCCTTCTGCAAGCAGGAATATGGCATGGCCGTCCCTGAATATGTATTTATCCACCTGCGGCTTTATGTTTACCCTGCGGGTATCCTTCATCTCGTTCAGCCGGTCAACCTGGATCTCGTTATCGAAATGGCCAATGTTGCATACAATGGCCTGGTCATTCATTTTCGACATATGTTCAACGGTGATCACATCCTTGTTGCCGGTGGTAGTAACAAAAATATTTCCTTCCTCAAGGGCATCTTCCATGGTGCATACCTGGAATCCTTCCATCGCTGCCTGCAGGGCGCATATAGGATCGATCTCGGTGATCAGCACCCTTGCCCCGTATGATTTCATGGATTTTGCACATCCTTTCCCTACATCGCCGTAACCGAGGACAACCACGACCTTTCCGGCGATCATCACATCCGTGGCACGTTTGATGCCGTCGGCCAGGGATTCACGGCAGCCATAAAGATTGTCAAACTTGGATTTGGTCACGGAATCATTCACGTTAATGGCAGGGAACAGCAATTCCCCTTTCTCGAGCATCTGGTACAGGCGATGAACTCCCGTGGTGGTTTCCTCAGAAACACCCTTTATCCCGCTGGCCATCCGCTGCCATTTCTGAGGATCCCTGGCAAGGGTCTCCTTCAGCTTGGCAAAAATCACCGCTTCCTCACGGCTGGAAGCCTCGCCTTCGATCACGCCCGGATCCTTCTCTGCCTTAACGCCAAGATGTACAAGCAGGGTGGCGTCGCCCCCGTCATCCACGATAAGGTTCGGTCCCCCGTCACCCGGAAAAGTCAGGGCCTGTTCAGTGCACCACCAGTATTCTTCCAGTGTCTCCCCCTTCCATGCAAACACGGGTACCCCGGCAGCCGCAATCGCAGCAGCGGCATGATCCTGCGTGGAAAAAATATTGCAGGATGCCCATCGTACATCGGCCCCGAGTTCTACCAGGGTTTCGATCAGCACGGCCGTCTGCACGGTCATATGGAGAGATCCTGTTATCCTTGCACCTTTCAGCGGTTTATCCTGTGCATATTTATTGCGGATGGCCATCAGGCCGGGCATTTCTTTCTCGGCTATCTCTATTTCCTTCCTGCCAAACTCTGCCAGGCTGATGTCTTTTACTTTATAGGGCATTGTTTCCACGGCTTCTTCAGTTATTTTCATTTTATGTTTGTTTATTCATGCTTCCCAGCCCGGAAGGGCTGTGCGACATTTATATATAATAAAAGATGTTTAACTCCTGTTTTTAAACGCATACAAATTTACAGCTTTATCCGGAATTTTATTCACCCCTGATCCGGAAAAACTCCAGGCTGTCCTGACGGTCTTTAAGCAGTTGGTTTTTAAGTGCATTAATGTCCCCGAACTTCCGTTCATTACGTAAACGGGTCAGGAACCGGACCTGTATCTTTTCGCTGTAGATATTATCCCTGAAGTCCAGCAGGTGTACTTCAATGGTTTTCCGATTAGGATCATCATTAACGGTAGGCCTGAAGCCGATATTCATCATTCCTCTGTAAGTCCGTCCTTTCAGCTCTGCCAGGACTGCATATACCCCGTCGGCCGGGATCAGTTTATATTCTTCATCGGGTGTGATATTCGCAGTCGGAAATCCAATGGAGGTGCCCAGCCTGCTGCCTCCTGCCACTTCACCGGAAAAGGAATAATCCCATCCCAGAAGGCTGTTTGCCCTTTCAATTTCACCGTTCTGAAGGCATTTCCGGATTTCCGATGAACTCAGCTCTCCCGTTTCATGTTCCAGGGGCGGGACCTTTTCGATCCCGAAACCGTATTGCCCCGCAAATTCTTTCAGCTTATCAAAGTCGCCTTCCCTGTCCCGTCCGAACCTGTGGTTATATCCTACAACAAGATGCCTTATCCCGATTTTTTCAACCAGGTATTCCCGGATGAAATCACACGATGACAGGCGGCTGAGGGATGGTGTGAACGGGACCACGACCAGGTGGTCAATTCCCTCTTCCCCCATCATCCGGGTCTTTTCCTCCAGGGTATTGAGCAGTTTAAAACTGTTATCGACCTTATTAAGGACCTCCCTCGGATGCGGCCAGAGGGTAAGCAGGACCGATTCGCCCCCCAGTCTCCCGGCAGCATCCCGGAGTTTTTCCAGAATGTACCTGTGTCCCCTGTGAACACCGTCAAAAATTCCAACAGTGACAACTGGATCACGGGCTGAGAATCCGCTTATATCATCATGCAGTTTCATAGAGAAAACGGAGAAATGCAAAAATAGCAATAAATGCGAATGGGAACAGGGAAGAATGCAGGGAATTGGTTATATTACCATCTCTTACAGGACCATGGAAAAACCCGGTATTGTAAAAAACGATCCCTGGCTTGAGCCTTTCGAGGCTGTTATCAGTTCCCGCATGAGGAGGGCTGAGGAGAGGGAAGCGCAGCTCTGCAAGGAATCCGGGTCCCTGAAGGAGTTTGCCTCCGGGCACCTGTATTTCGGCCTTCACAGGCAAAAAGAGGGTTGGGTATTCAGGGAATGGGCGCCCAATGCAAGCAGGATCTTCCTGTGCGGTGATTTTTCAGGCTGGGAGGAGCTTCCCGAGTGGGAGCTAAAATCCATCCCCAACGGAAACTGGGAACTTGAAATCCCGGCCTCATCCCTGAAACACGGTGATCTCTACCACCTTTCCGTTCACTGGCCTGAAGGACATGGTGACAGGATCCCTGCATGGGCAAACAGGGTCGTTCAGGACCCGGAAACACTTCTCTTCAACGCACAGGTCTGGGCACCCGATAAGCACTATAAATGGCAGAACGGCTGGCAGAAAGCCAATTTACAAGCTCCCCTGATCTATGAGTCCCACATCGGCATGGCATCCGAGGAGGGCAAGGTCGCCGGTTTCAGGGAATTCAGGGAGAATGTCCTTCCCAGGATCGCCGGGGGCGGTTATAATGTAATCCAGCTCATGGCCATCCAGGAACACCCCTACTATGGTTCTTTTGGCTATCACGTTTCCAGTTTTTTCGCGGCATCCTCCCGTTTCGGAACCCCTGAAGAACTGAAAGAACTGATTGACGAGGCCCATTCCATGGGAATTGCCGTTATCATGGACCTGGTTCATTCCCATGCGGTCAGGAACGAGGTTGAGGGACTCGGGCGCTTTGACGGAACACCCTGGCAGTATTTTCACGACGGTGCCAGAAGGGAGCATGTTGCATGGGATTCACTCTGTTTCGATTACGGTAAAAATGAGGTACTGCATTACCTGTTCTCGAACTGCAGGTACTGGCTGGAAGAATACAGGTTTGACGGTTTCCGCTTCGACGGTATCACCAGCATGCTGTATTACGATCACGGATTGTCGCGCGACTTTACCAGTTACGAGATGTATTTCGACGGACAGCAGGACGAAGACGCCATCAGCTACCTGACGCTGGTCAATAAAATGATCAAGGAGGTCCACCCGGGTTCCCTTACTGTTGCCGAGGAAATGAGCGGTATGCCCGGGGTGGGGACATCCATCGGTGAAGGGGGAATGGGATTCGATTACCGGATGGCAATGGGTACACCGGATTACTGGATCAGGATCCTGAAAGAGAAAACAGATGAGCAATGGGATGTGTCCGAAATCTATTACGAACTTACCAGCAGGCGGGCGGATGAGAAAACGATCTCCTATGCGGAATCCCATGACCAGGCTCTCGTTGGTGATAAAACCATCATATTCAGGCTGATGGACAAGGAAATGTACTTCAGTATGAATATCGGGAGTGCTTCCCTGGTCATTGATAGGGGAATGGCCCTGCATAAAATGATACGGCTGATCACCCTGGCAACGGCAGGCGGTGGTTATCTTAATTTCATGGGCAATGAGTTCGGGCACCCCGAATGGATTGACTTTCCGCGTGAGGGAAATAACTGGTCCTACCATTATGCACGCCGGCAGTGGTCCCTTGTCGACAACAAAGAACTCCGGTACAGCATGCTGAACAGCTTTGACAGGGATATGGTCAATATGATAAGAAAGGAGGAAATCCTCAAGAATGAGTGGCCGTATCTGTTCCTGGACAATCCCGGAGACCAGGTACTCGCTTTCGGACGGGGTGAACTGGTCTTTGTATTCAATTTCAATCCCTCAACCTCCTTTTCGGATTACGGGATCAATATGGAAGCCGGGAAGTTCAGTATTGTTATGAATACCGATGATCCTGATTACGGGGGACAGGGACTGGTTGATACCCGCATTGCCTATTTCACCCAGCCTGACGGAGAGGGCAGGCATTGGCTGAAGATCTATATTCCTTCCCGTTCTGCCCTGGTATTAAAAAGGATACCGGTCCAAAGGGTTCACAGCTGACCAGCCCGTATAAAGTTGCTGGCGGCCGGTCCTGTTTTACTGTTCCAGCCGAATGGCCCGTTCGAAGTATATGCAGGGGACATGGATCAGGCCCACTTGACCAGTGCAAAGTCCTGCCTGTGAGGCAGATCTTCATGCCTGGCATATATGCGTATCCCGTATTCAAAAACTCCGGCCCTGGCAGGAGTGACCTCGACCTGGTACCTGGTATGGCCGTTTTCCTGGCTCACCAGGTCGAATTCCTTGGTATAGGTATACGGCCCTTCATCAGACGGGTAATTCGGGATGACCAGTTCCACGCCTGCGTCGGCAGATGAAAGTTTTCCCAGCTGAAGCACGACTTCAGCCTGATAGGAATCACCAAGATCCACATTGTCCCTCGAAATATCGGGATGCTTCGATTCAATAATCTTCACGCTGTCCCAGTGTTTCAGGATGTACCTTTTCCAGGCCGCAAGATCCCTTGCCAGCGCCTTATCGCTCGCCAGCATTTTCCGGGATCTCGAATACAGCTTGTTGTAGAACCGGCCCTCGTAATCATTTAGCATCCTGTTCATGGTGAAATTCGGAGCAACGCGGGCAATCGAATTCTTAATGTAGTTTATCCATCCCACGGGGACCCCTTTTTCATCCAGGTTATAAAACAGGGGGGTGATCTCGTTTTCCAGAAGTGAATATATGGTTTCTGCATCCAGTTCGTCCTGGTAATTCTGGTTATCATAGATCCGTTCTTCCTGCAATGCCCAGCCAGCACCCTCCTGATAACCCTCTGCCCACCATCCATCCAGCACGCTGAAATGGAGGCAGCCGTTCATGACTGCTTTCTCTCCGCTCGTACCCGAGGCTTCCAGGGGACGGGTGGGAGTATTCAACCAGATATCCACACCCTGTACCAGTTTCTGGGCCAGTGATATGTCGTAATTCTGCAGGAACAGGATCTTTCCGATAAATTCTGGTTTTTTGGATATTTCCACGACCATTTTAATCAGGTCCTGCCCGGCCTTATCATTCGGATGGGCTTTCCCGGCGAACAGAAACTGTACGGGCCTTTCGGAATGATTGACAATTTTAGCAAGCCGGTCCAGGTCCTGGAACAACAGATGGGCCCGTTTATAGGATGCAAACCTCCGTGCAAAACCGATGGTCAGTACATCGTCCCTCAGCCTCTCATCCACATCCATTATGATCCTCGGATCCTCCAGCTTCTTTGTGATCGCTCTCTTCAGGCGGTTTTTTACTTGCTTGATCGTTTTTTTGCGAAGTGCATTCCTGAGATCCCATATCTTTTTGTCATCGACACCGTAGATCTTCTCCCAGCGGTTGAAGTCGTACTGATGCGACATAAAATCATCACCAAAGGTATCCTTATACAGTTTCAGGGTTTCCCCGGCAATCCACGTCGGAAGGTGTACTCCGTTTGTAACGTACCCGATGTGCAATTCATCCGGTGTGTATCCCTTCCAGAGTTCTGTGAACATTTCCTGGGTAACTTTCCCGTGCAGGCGGCTGACACCGTTCACTTCCTGTGACAGGTTAATCGCCAGGTAACTCATGGAAAATCTTTCACCACTGTCCCCTGGATGGAGCCGGCCGAGCCCGATGAACTGGTCCCAGGATATACCCAGGCGCCCGGGATAATGCGACATATACATCCGTACCAGTCCCTCTTCAAAACTGTCATGCCCGGCGGGCACGGGGGTATGTGTGGTATAGAGGGATGTTGCCCTTATAAACTCCAGTGCTTCCGGGAAAGTGAGGTTTTCACTTACTACCAGGTTCCTGAGCCTTTCCAGTCCGATGAATGCCGCATGTCCTTCGTTGCAGTGATACAATTCAGGTTCTATGCCCATGGACTGCAGGGCGCGGATTCCACCTACTCCCAGCAAGAGCTCCTGTTTAAAACGGTTTTCCTCGTCGCCGCCGTAAAGATGGTGGGTGATGCTGCGGTCCTGTTCAATGTTCTCCTCAAAATCGGTATCCAGAAGGTAGAGTTCTATCCTGCCCACATCAACCCGCCAGATCCTTGCCTTCACAGTCCGTCCCGGCAGGGCTATGCCGATGGTTCTCCAGTTCCCGTCCTCATCCCTGACGGCCGTCGCAGGCAGATCCGAGAAATCCTGGGGATCATTGCCGACGATTTGTTCACCCCTGGCAGACACGATCTGTGTGAAATAGCCATATCGGTACAGAAGGCCGATCCCTATCATATCTTTATTGGAATCGCTCGCCTCCTTCAGGTAATCACCGGCCAGAAGTCCCAATCCCCCGCTGAAAATCTTCAGCGAATCATGTATCCCGAACTCCATGCTGAAATACGCAATTTTCGGTCCCCCTGCATTCTTTTTCTCTTCAAGGTAGGCCATATAATCCCGGTGGACTTCATCCAGTTTTTTCAGGAACTTCGCGTCTTTCTCAAGCTTCTGATAGGTTCCGAGAGATAGTTTTTTTGCCGCCACCAGGGGATTATGATGGGATTCCTCCCAGATGTCCGGATCCACGGACCGGAACAGTTCCGTTGCCTCCGGGTTCCATGACCAGTAGAGGTTTGCGGCCATCGTTTCCAGCTTTGAAAGTTTTGGAGGAACGGTTTCATTCACAACAAACTTCTTCCAGTCCGCCTTCTCTGCCTTGATAAGGTCGCTAATGAATTCAGGCCTTTCCCGGTCAAAATACAGGTTGGTGCGCCTCTGCGCCTTGGCCAGGGCAATCCCGTAAGCTTCGAGATAATGATCAACGAGGTTTTTCCACTGGGCGATCCTCGAAATTTCCCAGGCTTCCTCCCTGGCCTTATGATAGGCATCCTCATCCAGGGCAGCGATTTTGCTTATAGCATTCGCGATACCTTCTACTGTTTCCGTGTAATTATCATCATCCCTTTCAATGACGGCTATCCCGTTTTCCACGTCTCCGTACTCATCCCTGACCCACAATCCAAAACCGGCAAGGGTCGTGGTTACCGTTGGAATATGAAATGCAAGGCTTTCCATCGGTGTATATCCCCAGGGTTCATAATAGGACGCAAAAACAGTCAGGTCAAAACCAATCAGTTGGTCAAAATACGGCAGGTTGAATACCCCGTCATTCCCCTGCAGGTAGGATGGAACAAACACGACCCTTACCCTGTTTCCCTCATTGTTCCCAAGCCCGTTTTCCGCAATTTTATTCAGGACCGGATCATGTTCCGGGTCATGAAGGTTGTGGGTAAGGCAGCTATTGTCCGGATTCTCAAATGGAATATCCTTCCCTATTGCCTCAAGCAGGTCTTTTCTCGGACCATAGTGATGGGCCGGGATAAGATAGAAAGCCACTATATCACGTTCTTGTTTCCCGGATTCGTTCAGCTTTCCAAGTGCATCCGTTAACACATCGAGGCCCTTGTTCCGGTATTCATATCTTCCGCTGGTAGCGATCAGAAGGGCATCTTCAGCCAGATCTTGCCCGGTAATCTTCCGGGCAACATTCAGCAGCAGCTTCCTGGCTTTTTCCCGTTTTTCAGTGTATTCCTTTCCCTGCGGCACAAATGAATCATCGAACCCGTTGGGTGTTACGACATCCACTTCCTTCCCTAAAAAATGTTTACATTCCTTCGAGGTCAGTGTGCTGACGGTGGTAAATGCATCCGCCTGCCTCGCGGCGAGCTTTTCGAGTGATTGTTTTGAGGTCACATTGAAATCATTCGACTTGTCATCCCCGTCATACTCACTGAGTTTCCCGTAAAGCGGGAGCTGGTTACCGGCAATGGACCGCCCGATGACCGTGGCATGGGTCGTAAAGGCAGTAGCGACCTGGGGAAAGTTTTCCTTCAAATAGGGCGCCTCAAAATAAGATATGGGGGCG
>CBFDEE010000089.1:0-8787 GCA_965603745.1 uncultured Bacteroides sp.
TCCACATACCCCTGTCTTCTGCCCAAGTAACTCCAATAGACCCAGAAGTATTACGGCTTTGATTGTTAGTCATGAAGGTATTTACTTCTTGGGGAATAAAAAAACAGGTTTCAGGGGAGTAAAGTCAGGCTTGAACGTTGGCCAGGCGGTATTGAAAACCTCCGTAAAATCCCTAACCTGTTCATGGATATGCTTCCATTCCATATGCCTGAATTCATACCCGGGTTTTCTGGCAACCCATGCTGCGATCTTATTGAATCTTTCAGGCAGTGGTTTTGTTATATCGAGGTGGAATCCTTCCTGTTTGTAATATGTCCGGAAGCCGTAATTCTCGAATAGTTCTTTATAATATTTATGATTGTAGGCGATTTCGTAGGAAGGGTGAGTGAAACCCTCAACGAGGAGTCCCCAGTACTTATCCGTTTCCCCGAAGTTTATCGGTCCGTCCATCGCCTCCATTCCCCTTTCTGCAAGCCAGCTTTTTGCCGTATTAAAAAGCAGGGAAGCTGCCCTGTCATCATTGATGCATTCAAAGAACCCGATACCCCCGGTCGGCTGGTCGGCCTTTTCAAGGGACTTGCGGTTTATAAAGGCTGCAATTCTTCCAATCAGGGCATTGTCAGCATCCCTGAGTATCCAGCGGGCGGCCTCGCCGTGCGTGAAAAAAACATTGCTGTCCGGTTCAAAAATTGAGTTGATTTCCCTGTCGAGGGGACAGACCCATGTATTGTCCCCCCGGTATATGTGCCGTGCTGTATCCAGGAAATCCTTCCTGGTCCTTCTGGTATTTACGGGTATAACTTCCATGTATGCCGATCGGGTTTAATTTCAGCGAAAAGGTTTTAACCGGTACTCATCCTGATGTTGATGGTGGTACTCCAGCCTGGTTCATCCCAGCAGGTCAGCCTGATTTTCCCTTATAGATCTCCTCAAGATGGGCGCTGTACTTCTCAGCGATGAATTTGCGCCTGAGTTTCAGCGTGGGGGACAGTTCACCCGAAGCAGGCGACCACTCATCCCCGACAAGCTTAAAGAGCTGTATCCGTTCCGGTTCATTCAGCCTGGAGTTGATCTTTTTTACTTCTTCCCCGATGGCCTTTAATACGTCCGGATCCGAGATCAGGGCTTCGGGGTCCGGGACAGGTTTATTGATCGATTCAAACCAGTCCCTGATGTAGGCAAAATTCGGTGCGATCAGGGCGGAAGCAAATTTCTCATGTTCCCCGACCACCATCAGCTGTTCGATATAGATGGACTCCTTGAGGATGTTTTCAATCACCTGGGGAGCAACGTATTTCCCGTTTGAGAGCTTGAATATTTCCTTTTTCCGGTCGGTGATCCTGAGGAATATCTCCTCTTCCCACTGGCCTATATCCCCGGTGTGGAACCAGCCGTCCTTACCGAGCACAGAATCCGTCAAACCCGGATCCTTATAGTATCCCATCATGACGTTTTCACCTCTGCAGAGGATTTCCCCGTCGTCCGCGATTTTCACCTCAACCCCGTCGATCAGCGCCCCTACCGTTCCCAGTTTGAGCAGCGGTTTTTCCCTGCGGTTAATGGTAATGATCGGGGAGGTTTCCGTCAGACCGTACATATTGATCACCTTTATGCCTGCGGCCCAGAATATCCTTTCAAGCCGGGGCTGCAGGCTGGCACCCCCGCAGCCGGCAAGCCTGACCTTACCTCCCAGGGCATCACGCCACTTGGTGAATATCAGCTTATCGGCAAGCGCCAGCTTTCGCCTGTAAAACCATCCGCTTTCACCCGGTGGTTTATATTTCAGTCCCACTCTGACGGCCCAGAAAAATATCGCCTTTTTCATACCCGACAGCTTATTGCCCCTGGCGATGACATTGTCGTATACTTTCTCAAGTATACGGGGGACCGTATCAAATCCATCAGGCTGGATTTCCTTCATGTTGGAGGCAATGCTGGCCATGCTCTCTGCATAATAAATACTGCTGCCCGAATACTGTGTCTGGTAATTTCCCAGGCGGCCGCCAACATGGCAGAGTGGCAGGATGCTCAGGTATTTATCATCGGGTCCAAGCCCGAACACCTCTACTGCCGCCAGGAAATTACTGACCATATTCCTGTGTGACAGCATCACTCCCTTGCTTGTCCCCGTAGTACCTGATGTATAGATCAGGGTGGCACAGTCATCGGCAGAGATCTCTGTTTTCGTCTTTTCTACCTGATCACTGTATGTTTTCTCCTCCTTTTCTCCCAGTTGAAGGATCTCTTCCCAGCTTTTAGCACCATCCACGGAATCAAATGTATATACCCCCGCAATTGTATCAATTGAATCTGCAAGGGCTGCGATTGTCTCATACAGTTTCCTGTCCGAAACAAAGACCATCCTGGCATCGGAATGCCGCAGCACATATTTATATTCCGATTCGCTGAGGGAGGTGAAAACCGGTACGTGAACCATGCCTGCCATGGATATCCCCATGTCAAGGAAATTCCATTCCGGCCGGTTATTGGTTACGGTTGCAATCTTGTCCCCTTTCCGCATACCAAGGGCAAGCAGTCCGTAACTGACAAGATAAGAATTCCGGACGTACTGATCCGTGCTGAATCTGACCCATTGCCCGTTTCTTTTAGCCACGAGTGCATCTTCCTTAATAAAATTCTTCCGGTATCTCTCCAGAAGGTCAAAGGTCCGGGTTATTTCCATTTTGCTGGTTTTAGGTATACTACTGGCCGGACTGCAGCAGTTCTGAACAGGATTAAGGCTGTTCCCGGCCTGCACTGTCCCGGTTTCAATTCACCCTAAGATACGTTTTCAGTTGATAAAATACAATTCATCCCCATCCAACAAATCACTCCGGGTTTTCGTTTTATTAACATGAGCGCACAAGTATAAAATTAATTGGATACATTTGCATAAAAGTACAGGTAATGGGAATACCCAGATTCTTCAGAATACCCCAGCATAGGCGCTTTCATTACGAGCCAATCTACTACGACGAGAGGAAGGAGAGGCTGGAAGAGCGGATCAAGCAGATCGAACAGGAATATAGTATTACCAACGGGGAAGATTATGTTCCCACTTTAAGGAAGGGTTCATTTTCAGACCACAGAGGTTCATTCTCAAACTATTACGGCAGGAAAAAAAAGGCCCAGCGGTATTCCACAACCCGCCTTATCATCATTATCATTTTCCTGCTTTTCATTTCATACTACCTGTTTTTCGCCTGAGGGAATGCCTGATATAGTCAAACGATTACCGGATTCTGTAGCGAATCAGATCGCTGCCGGAGAAGTTATTCAACGGCCTGCATCCGTGGTGAAGGAATTGATGGAAAACGCCATTGATGCTGGTGCGACCACCATAAGGATCCATATTAAAGACGCAGGCCGTACCCTGATCCAGGTTACGGATAACGGCTGCGGAATGTCACCCGCAGATGCCCGGACAGCATTCGAAAGGCATGCCACCTCCAAGATCACAAGCGCCGACGATCTTTTTGCGATCCGTACCCTCGGATTCAGAGGGGAGGCACTGGCTTCCATAGCGGCAGTTTCGGAGGTAGAGCTGAAAACCCGGAGAATAGAAGATGAAATCGGCACGGAAATCAGCATACATGGTTCCGATATCCGGTCCGAAGAACCTGTGTCCTGTCCCACCGGCAGCAATTTCCAGGTAAAGAATCTGTTTTACAATGTTCCCGCAAGGCGAAAATTCCTGAAAAACAATACCACTGAATTCCGGCACATCGTCAACGAATTCTACAGGGTAACTCTCTGCAATCCCGGTCTCGCTTTCACGCTAAGCCATAACCAATCCGAGATCTTTAACCTGCCGGCAACACAGGTCAAGCAAAGGATCATCAATATCTTCGGAAGGAACCTCAACCAGGTTCTGATCCCCATCCGCAACGAAACGAGTATTGTTACCCTGCACGGTTTCATAGGAAAACCCGAATCGGCAAAAAAATCATTCGGAGAGCAGTTCTTCTTTGTAAACAACCGCTATATGCGTCATCCGTATTTTCACAAAGCGGTAGTGTCATCCTATGAACAGGTGCTTCCCCCGGAAACTGTTCCCTCATATTTCCTTTACTTTGAAGCGGACACAGAATCCATTGATATCAATATCCACCCCACGAAAACCGAAGTCAAATTTGAGGATGAGAGGTCCATTTACCAGATCATCCACGCTACTGCGAGGGAAGCGCTGGGCAGGCACAGCATGGTCCCTTCCCTGGATTTTGACCGGGAGGGGGACATTGATATACCCATTCTGAAGAAGGATACGGAAGTCAGGATCCCCCATGAAAACATTGACCACGGATTCAATCCCTTTGAAGCGGACGTGAGCGGCAGGGAGACCAGTACGGCGGGATATACCGGCAAAAAAGACAGCCTGGAAAACTGGGAAAGCCTGTACAGGGATCTTGAGCATGCCGAAAGCAGTGTCAAAGAAGCGATGCAGGAAAGTACAGGCCGGCTCGGGGAGCCTTCAGCCCTGCTTCAGTTCAAGCAGCAGTACATACTCCTGGCTGTCAAATCGGGACTGATGGTCGTGGATCAGAAAAGGGCACATGAGCGGATCCTTTTCGAGGGATACCTGGAGGGAATGAAAAGTAAGGAATCCGTGGCACAGCAGGAATTATTCCCACAGGCCATCGAACTCGAAGCCGGTGACCATGCACTGTTAATGGAAATATTTAACGATATTTGCAGTTTGGGATTCGATATCCGGGATGCCGGCGAACATCGCATTGAAATAAAGGGGATCCCCGCAGACATGGATCTGCAGGATGATCCCGGGGAATGGATACAGAAGTTTATCCGGGATTTCAAGGAAAGGGACGCGGACATCAGGGATGAAACCGGGCAGAGAGTAGCAGCTGCCATGGCAAAGGCCTGTTCGATACCGTCCGGAACGGTTCTAAGGCAGGAAGAAATGCGGGAGATCATGGACCAGCTGTTTGCCTGCCGGGAACCAGGAATTACGCCCGGCGGGAAAGCGGTATTTAAAATACTGCCACTGGAGGATATCGAGAAGATGTTAAATTAGAGCAAAGATGAACACATTCAGGCCACGGCCATTCGCAAATATACCACCTGTAGTAAAAAACCTCCTGATCATCAATATCCTGATGTTCCTTGGGTATACAGTCATAAGGAGCACCCTTGATGTTGACCTGAACCATATACTCGGACTGCATTACGTTAAATCGGAGTATTTCCGCCCCTACCAGTTCGTCACCCATATGTTCATGCACGGGAGCGTTACCCACATATTCCTGAATATGTTCATGCTCTGGATGTTCGGACGGGTTCTCGAGCAGGTCTGGGGAGGAAAGAGGTTTCTGATCTATTACCTTTTCACGGGACTTGGGGCAGCCGCGCTGCACATGTTCGTCATGCACCTGGAACTCGGATCTCTTCTCAGGGATGCCACTGCCTTCCAGAATACTCCTTCGCCCGATCTGTTTGACTTATTTTTAAAAGACCATTTCAGGGGAAGTTCGCCACAGCTGTCCGAATTTTTACGGGGCTGGATTTCAAATCCGGGCAATGATTCGTATGCCCAGGAAGCCAGTAACTTCGTTGAAAAGATCGTACAGAACAGGATAAACATACCAACAGTCGGTGCCTCGGGGGCCATTTACGGGATCCTGCTTGCCTTCGGCATGATCTTCCCGAATATGCCCCTCGTATTAATATTCTTCCCCTTCTTCCCGATCAAGGCAAAATATATGGTTATTGGCATGGGGGTTATCGAACTGGTTGCCGGATTGTCATGGGCAGGGAGCAATATTGCCCATTTTGCCCACCTGGGAGGAATGTTATTCGGATTCATCCTGATAAAATACTGGAATACCAGCCGCCAGGATTTCTACTAGAATCCCTGAATCAGGCTGCGGAAAACCAGGAGCATAAGACGACCTATGGCAATCATAGATGAAATAAAGGATTCTTTCAGGAAGGGATCAACGCTCACCAGGCTGATCTATATTAATCTTGCCGTGTTTATACTGGTGAACCTTGTGGAAATGATATTTTTCCTTTCCAATAATCATGAAGGATTCTCCGTTTTTCTGATCCAGCTCGCCGTACCGGCTGACCTGTCTGCACTGGCCAGGAAGCCATGGACCCCGGTCACATATATGTTCACGCATAAAGGTTTTATACATATCCTGTTCAATTTGTTATGGCTGTTCTGGTTCGGGAAGGTATTCCTCGAATACTTCGACGGTAAAAAACTGGTGGGTGTGTATATCCTGGGAGGACTCTCGGGTGCAGTGCTGTACGTTGCAGCATTCAACCTGTTCCCGGTATTCAGCCAGGATGTATCCGCTGCCATTGCCCTGGGCGCTTCCGCATCCGTCACTGCGGTTGCCATAGCCATTGCCGCGTATGTGCCAAACTTCACCTGGAACATGCTGTTTATAGGCCGCGTCAAGATCATATATGTAGCCATAGCGGTGTTTATCCTATCCTCCCTGATCGAATTTTCAGAAAACGCGGGCGGTAAGATCGCGCATATCGGGGGAGCCCTGTTCGGGTATCTTTACACCATGAGATATAAACAGGGTAAAGATATGACCCGTGGTATCAGCCGGCTCCTGGAAAAACTGTTTTCCATTTTCAGGCCCGGACCCAGGATCCGTGTAACACACCGCAAGCAGGAATCCGACCTGGATTACAACCAGCGCAAGGCAGACGAGCAGAAGGAGGTGGACCGCATCCTTGACAAGATCGCAAAATCCGGGTACAGCAGTCTCTCCGCAAAGGAAAAGGAGATCCTGTTCAGGCAGAGCAAAAAGTAATTCCCGACCGGCACGATATCCGGGAAACCATCTCGTCCACATTCAACTTAACCCGAAATAATTCCTGTTCAGCATAGCTTCCCGTGGGTTAATAAAAAAGTTGGAAGGAACTTTCATTTTATTCCTAAATTGGCCTATCCACTGCCAAAGAAATAACTTTGAAAAGAATACTTCGAAGGATCATAGGATTTACCAACCTGGCCTTTGCCATTGTCCTGGTGCTTTCATTCCTTTCCCCGAACATCAGTCCCGCGAAAGTATGGGGACCATCCTTCCTGGGACTGGCCTACCCATACATCCTCCTGGTGAATATAATCTTCATGGTTTTCTGGATCATTATGAAAAAGAAGGAGTTCATCATTTCAATGCTGGCCATACTGCTGGGCTGGAATACCCTTACAGTGTATTTCAGCCTGCATCCTTCGACCCTGTTCCGCAAGGCATATTTTGAAAACCTGGACCGTGATGACCGGCAGTCTGAAAACCAGCTTAAGATCATGTCATTCAATGTCAGGGCATTTGACGAGTACCACTGGGCAGAGAATCCCTCAACCGGGCAGGATATTGTATCGATGCTCCGCAAGGATGATCCTGATATCCTCTGCCTGCAGGAATTCTATCGTAGCGGGAGAGCTCCCTTCACTTCTGACAGTCTCTTCGGGGCCCTGGATAAAACCCCGCATCATCACCTTGAATACAGCATCAGCAACAGGGAAAAACAATACGGACTTGCGATCTTCAGCCATTACCCGATAGTCGGGAAGGGAAGGGTTGAGCTTGACAATTCATTAAGCCGGTGCAGTTACGCCGACATCAGGGTGAATGAAGACACCCTTCGGATCTACAATATGCATCTGCAGTCCATCCGGCTGAACAGCAGGCATTACAGGATGATTGACAGCCTCAGGTTCCCGTATGATAACCAGCAGATAGAGGAGATCAAGGATCTCTCTTACCGCCTCAGGGATGCTTTTATCAAACGGGCAGTACAGGCAGATATCATAGCGAAACACATGGAGGACTGCCCCCACCCCATTATTGCCTGCGGCGATTTCAATGATACACCTGTTTCCTATACCTACAAACACATCAAGGGGGAACTCAGGGATGTCTTCACTGAATGCGGATGGGGAGCGGGGCGTACCTACAACGGGAAATTCCCGTCCTTCAGGATCGATTATATATTTTCCGGAAATGAGTTCGAACCCCTGCATTGTGCGCGCAAAAAGGTCAGGCTCTCCGACCATTTTCCCATTATCGGATATCTGAGGATCATCTGAGATGTGCCAGGCACAGAGACTTACGCCTGGCAGGGGCCTGTCCGAACCGCCTGCTGCCAGTTAGAAGGGAAGGCTGGCAAGATCCAGGTTTCCGCCTGAAAGGATTAATCCGACACGCCTGCCTTCTGCATCGATCTTCTTTTCCAGGATCCCGGCCAGGGGGACTGCACCGGACGGTTCAACCACGATTTTCATTCTTTCCCACAGCAGCCTCATGGCAGCTACGATGGATTCTTCGGATACGGTGACGATCTCATCCACATGTTTCATAATGACGCGGAAGGTCAGATCACCCAGTGATGTCAGCAACCCGTCGGCGATGGTCCGGGGATTCACTGAAGGCACGAATTTCCCGCTGGTAAAGGAACGGTATGCATCGTCGGCCCCGGCCGGTTCAACGGCAATTACCCTTGCACCGGGAAGCATTCCCTTCGTACTGATGGAAGTCCCGCTTATGAGTCCCCCTCCCCCCACAGGCCCGACAACGATATCAAGCTCCCCGGCCTCCTCGATCAGTTCCCTGGCGGCCGTTCCCTGTCCACATATAATATCGGGGTGATTATACGAGGGAATAAATGTGCAGCCGGTCCGGGCCACGACTTCCTCCATACCCTTTTCCCTGGCTTCAAGTGTCGGTTCACAGAATGCAATAATGCCCCCGTATGATTCGACTGCTGTTTTTTTTATTTCCGGTGCTGTACGCGGCATAACGATAT